>JBQLZI010000037.1:0-13323 GCA_052168195.1 Phycisphaerales bacterium | reverse complement strand
TGTAGAGGATCGAGCCCGACGCGTTGCCGCCGAACCACAGGCCGTCGCTCTCGGTGCCCGCGATGACGCCCACCCGGAACACGACGTTGCCGAGTTCGTTGATGTCGGGCGTGGAGTTGGTGAAGAAGGCCGCGTCGGGAAGGTTGAACGCTCCCGAGAAGTTCGCGCGGGCCTGCAACTGCGGCGCGGAGTACTCCGGCGCGGCGAGCGCGACCGTGGCGAGCGCGGCGATGGCGAACACGAGCGGGGAACGGATCGGCATGTCGGGGTCTCTCTCTCTGGAACGCGGCGCGTACCGACGCCGTGCGCACAGTGTAGTCGGAATCGGGACATCGCAGTGCGAAATGTCGCGGCCCGCGGGTTATCGCCCCATCGATACTGACGACCTCGACGAAAAAACCCGCCGGAGCGGTCGCTCCGACGGGCTTGGGTAACGGTTGGAAGTCGGGCGTCAGACCTTGAAGCGGCCCACGAGCGACTGGAGTTTCTCCGCCTCGACCGAGAGTTGGCTCGCGGCGGTCGCGGCCTGCTCGGCGCCCTGGCGGCTCTGCGAGGCGACCGAGTTGAGGTGCTCGATGCTGGTCGAGATCTCCTGGGTCGCGCTGTTCTGCTGCTCGGCGGCGGCGACGATGCTCGAGAGGGCCTCGCCGGCGCGGCGGGCGAACTGCACGCCGGTCTGAACCTTTTCGCGGCCTTCCTGCATGTTGGTCACGGCCGAGCCGGTCTCGGTCTGGATCTCGCGGATGCTGGAGCCGACCTGCTCGGTGGCCTGGGTGGTGCGCTCGGCGAGTTTGCGCACCTCGTCGGCGACGACGGCGAACCCTCGCCCGTGCTCGCCGGCGCGGGCGGCCTCGATCGCGGCGTTGAGCGCGAGGAGGTTGGTCTGATCGGCGATGTCGTTGATGACCGCGATGATCTGCCCGATCTGCTCGCTCTTGCGGCCGAGTTCCCCGACCTTGTCGGCGGACTGCTGCACCGCGTCGGCGATTTCCTCGATGTGCTTGATGGTCTGCGAGACGACGTTGCCGCCTTCGGTCGAGCGGTCGGCGACCTCGGTCGCGGTCTCGGCCATGCGCTGGGTTGCCTCGGAGACCTGGGTGGTCTGCTCGCTCTGGAGCGCGAGGCCGGTGGACATCTCCTCGTTGCTCGCGGCGATCTCCGTGGACGCGGATGCGACGCTGTGCGCGGAGTCGGAGACGGACTTCATGATCTCTTGAACGCGGCCGACGAAGGTGTCGAACTGCTGGGCGAGACTGCCGCACTCGTCCTTGGACGAGTCGTTGATGCGGACGGTCAGGTCGCCGTCGCCCTGCGCGACTTCGGTCATGCGGTTGAGCAGCGAGCCGAGGCGCCCGAACACGCTGCGGCAGATGACGAGGGCCATGCCCACGGTGAGCGCGAGCGAGCCGCCGCCCAGACCGAGGTACATGACGGTGGCGTTGCGGATGGAGCGATCGACCTGCGCGGTGGCGGCGGCGCGATTCTCCTCGGCGATGGCGGTCAGTTCGGCGATCTCGCCCTCTTCGAGGATCTGGAGATCGTCGATGTGCTTGCGCATCGCGTTGAAGAGTTCAACGGACTGCGCGTGCATCGCCGTGAGTTGGCCGGGCTTGGTCTCGCCGCTCAGCGTTTCGAGCACGCTGCGCGAGTGGGCGCGCCAAGTGTTGTAGTCTTTCACGAGCGTGGTGTAGATCGCGCGCATCTCGTCGTTGAAAACCGACGAAGCGAGGGCGGCGCGGTCGGAGACCTGCTGGAGGTTCTCGGCGTTGTCGTCGATGGCCTGCTGACGCGTCTCGGCGGACTGCGTGTAAATGGCTTCCTTCTCGGCAATGAGCGCCTGGTGGGCGTCGCGGTCGGCGTTGAGAAGGAGCGTGATGCTCTCGTTGAGTTCCTCGATCTTGCTGGCGGTCTCGATCTCGTCGTGCAGCGTGTTCAGCGCGAGCGTGCGGCTGGACTGCAGGGATGTCCAGCCGTGCACACTGATGGCGAGCAGAGCAACACAGGGGACGGCGGCAAGACCGATGACCTTCGTTCGGATGCGCATGGGCGCCCTCGGCTTCAAGGCGTTGGGGGGGGAGGAACAGCGGGGACGACCCCGAGAGGGGGGATGCATTCATCGGGTCGGCGGCGGGATCGATTCACCGATCCGGTCACGGAGACTGCGAGGCCTGCGCGATCGGAGCGTTTGTGCAGCGTGGGCCGAGCCCTCCCGTCCTGAACGAACAACCCCCGGGCGGTTGGCCCGGGGGCAGGGGGTGCTCTCAACGTCCTGCTGAAGAGTGAGTTGCGCTGACTCAGAGTTTGAAGCGGGCGATCATCTCCTGGAGTCGCTCGGCCTGAGAGGACAGGGTCGCGGCGGCGCTGGCGGCCTGTGTCGCGCCTTCGTTGGATTGCTGCGTGACGGCGTTGATCTGTTCGACGTTCAGCGCGATCTCGTTGACGGCCGCGCTCTGCTGCTCGGCGGCTGCCACGATGCTCGCGAGCGCGTCGCCCGCGGACTGCGCGAGTTCCACGCCGGTGCGGACGCGGGAAGAACTCGCTTCCATCCGTTCGACGGCGGTGGAGGTGCCCGCCTGGATCTCGCGGATGCTCGCGCCGACCTGCTCGGTGGCCTGGGTGGTGCGCTCGGCGAGTTTCCGGACTTCGTCGGCGACGACCGCGAAGCCGCGCCCGTGCTCGCCGGCGCGGGCCGCCTCGATCGCGGCGTTGAGCGCGAGAAGGTTCGTCTGGTCGGCGATGTCGTTGATGACGGCGATGATCTCACCGATCTCCTCGCCCTTGCGGCCGAGTTCGCCGACGGCGCCCGCGGAGTCGGTCACGTCGCGGGCGATAGCGTTGATCTCATCGACGGTGCGCTCGACAACCGACTTGCCCTCGGTCGACTTGCTCGCCACCTCGTGGCTTGTCGCGGCCATCTCCTCGGTGGACGCCGAGACGCGCGTGGTCTGTTCGGCCTGCTGGGTCAGGCCCGCGGCCATTTCCTCGCTGCTCGCGGCGATCTCGGTCGATGCGCCCGCCACCTGCTGGGTGACGCCCGAGATGTCGCTGATGAGTTTGTGGAGGTTGTCGAGGAAGGTGTTGAACCAGCCGGCGAGTTGCCCGATCTCGTCCTTGCGGGAGTCGTCGAGGCGCTTCGTCAGGTCGCCGTCGCCGGTGGCGATGTCTTTGACCATGGCAACGAGCGCGGCGATGGGCTTGGAGAGCATCGAACGCAGAAGCAGGACGAATCCGAGGCAGGCGCCGACCGCCATGGGCACGGTGAACCACATGCCGTTGGCGATGAAGCCCGCGACCTTCTGGTCGAGCGTCTGCAGGGGGATGACGATCTCGTAGGCGCCGTGCGTGTCGCCGACCTTCCAGCCCTCCATGGCGAAGCCGAGGGGGTCCTTGCCGTCGCCGTCGGCGTCGAACTCGTTGCCCGGCTTGCCGTGGCACATCATGCACGACTGATCGAGTTCGATGGCGCGCATGTAGTGGAGGGCGTTGGTCTGTGTGTTCACGCGGGCGAGAGCCATTTCGCCGCCCGTGGCGATCTGGGTCTCGAGGTCCGTGAGCATGTCGGACTCGAAGGTGCCGGCTTCGGGCTGGTTCTTGGCGTTGCGCGCGTTGAACGCCTGGATGTGGAACTCGATGTTCTCTCGCGCGGCCGCCTTCTCGGCGGTGGTCCAGCCGACGACAACGGGGATCGTCTGGAAGAACCGGGATTCCGTGTAGGGCACGCCTTTCGCGACGCCGGCGATCGCTTCCGCGATGAGGGTCTCGCGGTCGACGGAGCCGTCGAGCATGAGGCCGGCCGCGTGGGTCTTGGCCTCGTCGGCCACGGCGGTGAAGGCCGCGGCACGGGATTCGTACTGCTCGAGCGTGTCGCGCTCGTACCCGCGCACGAACACGGCGTAGTTCACCGCGGTCACCGCGATGAGCATGATTACGGTGACGCCGATGATCTTCACCGGCAACGAGAGGGCGCTGAGCCGCTTGAGCATGTCTGACTCTCCCGAAGGAGCAATCCATCGCGGTGCGTCGGGGCCCGCGGGGGCCAGCGCGAGTGCCATACTCGACGCCGCCATCCGGATCGGCAGGAACGGAACCGTTCTTGCGATGAGAACGAGTCTCGACTGAACCCGCGGAGGGGCGGGCGGGCTGCCGAGGAGCGGCGTGCGACCGGTCGGATTCGCGGGGCCGGACTACCCTTCGGCCTGGCCCGGCGCGCGGTGCGTCGGGCCCACGACGTCCGAGAAGAACTCACGAGGATCAGCCACATGGCCAGCGCGGTCGCGGAACGGGTCGAGAAGGACACGATGGGGGAGATGCGGGTCCCCGAGGACGCGCTCTACGGCGCCTCGACCCAGCGGGCGGTCCTGAACTTCCCGGTGTCCGGGCGGCCGGTCCCCGAGGCGATCATCCACGCGTACGCGCTGCTGAAGGCGGCGTGCGCGACGGTGAACCGGACCCTCGGGCTGCTCGACACGGAGCGGGCCGAGGCGATCATCCAGGCGGCCGGCCGGATCGAGCGCGGCGACATGCCCGGCGGGCTGATGCGCCACTTCCCGGTCGACGTGTTCCAGACCGGGTCGGGCACCTCGACCAACATGAACGCGAACGAGGTCATCGCGAACCTCGTGTGCGTCGCGCGCGGGGCGGCGATCGGGTCGAGCAAGAACGCCGACTACATCGCGAAGGGCGGCGTGCACCCCAACGACCACGTCAACATGGGCCAGTCGAGCAACGACACCTTCCCCACGGCGATGCACGTCGCGGCGGCGGTGCGGATCAAGGACGGCCTGATCCCCGCGATCGAGCGTCTCGCCGACGCGCTCGACGCGAAGGCGGCGGCGTTCAACGAGGTCATCAAGATCGGTCGGACGCACTTGCAGGACGCGACGCCGATCCGGCTGGGTCAGGAGTTCAGCGGCTACGCGGCGCAGATGCGCATCGGCGTGGAGCGTTTGCACGGGGCGCTCGAGGGGCTGACCGAACTGCCGCTGGGGGGCACGGCGGTGGGCACGGGGATCAACACGCACCCGGAGTTCGGGGCGCGCGTGGCGAAGGAACTGGCGAAGAAGACGGGCGTGGCGTTCAAGGAGGCGCGGAACCACTTCGAGGCCCAGCACGCGAAGGACGCCGTGGTCGACGCGAGCGCGCGGATCAGGACGGTAGCGATCGCGCTGTCGAAGATCGCGAACGACATCCGGCTGATGGGCTGCGGCCCGCGGTGCGGCATCGGCGAGTTGAAACTCCCCGCTGTGCAGCCGGGCTCGTCGATCATGCCCGGCAAGGTGAACCCGGTGATCTGCGAGAGCGCGATCATGGTGTCGTGCCAGGTGATCGGGAACGACGCGGCGATCGCCGCGGGCAACCTGGGCGGCGTGGGCAGCGTGCTGGACCTGAACGTGGCGATGCCGATGATGGCGGACAACCTGCTGTCGTCGATCCACCTGATGGAGAAGGCGGCGCACATGTTCGTCGACAACCTGCTGAACGATCTGCAGGCCGACGAGGCGCGGTGCGCGGAACTGATCGAGGGCTCGCTGGCGATGTGCACATCGCTGGTGCCCGCGATCGGGTACGACAAGTCGGCGGCGCTGGCGAAGCAGGCCTACGCGGAAGGCAAGACGGTCAGGCAACTGGCGCTGGAGCAGAAGGTGCTGCCGGCGGAGGAACTCGACCGGCTGCTTGACCCCAAGAGCATGACGAAGGCGGCGGGATGATAATCGGTCACTCAGAACCAGCAACCGTATGCGCCATAAGTCTGGTCAAAAACACCGTCGCCATCACAATCCAAGTTAAAAATCGCAAGAAATGGCGTGAATGGGCAGCAAGAATAGGCACATTTTAGCTCAACGCAGTCGATCGGTGCGCTGCCAGGCAACGGTTTCTGGTTGCACATAAAGTAGCCCTGAGAGTCGTCGGGGCAGCAGAGGGCCGCGTCGCAGTCTTCCGGATCAAAGCAAAAATCATCTGGCATACGATATTTAACGCAGTCTTTTGGAATGCCGATTCCGCTGGGATCAGATGGACAGAGTCCTGTGACGATGCCGAGAGCGAGATTGGGGCCCTGTCCACACCCTAAACAACGTTTGCCCACGGGTTCGCAGCCGGTGCCGTGGCTCGCGTTTGAACTCAAAGCAAAGGCGGTGATATACATCAGCAACGAATTAGAGCATGAGAACAAGCGGCATGATTGTCTTCGTGTACTCATCTATCTACTCCTTGGTAGCCGTGTAGTGTGTGCAACACCGGTAGGCCGCCGCTGCCATTGCTCGTGAACGGGTGATGGACTTGGACGTTGTCAAAATGAGGCGTGCTAGCCGCTGCGCTGCCATCGACGAAGACAGCGTGGAACATGTTCGGAAGACCCGGAATGGAATGGTTTACAAGCATGCCCTTCGCGCTCGGAGACCTTGTCACACTGCGTCGCACTGGGCGAGCATAATCATCAAGGTCGTCGGGCGATCCCGCACGGACACTTGGCTCCCACAGGGATATATCTGTGAGAAGCGTGAGGGTGTACCGATAGCGACTTGGGCTCCGGGTCCATGCGGCGTTTCCGGATTGTCGAAGGCGCTCCACAGCCTCCGCACTCGATTCCAGCTCCGGCGGGTACTGCGGCAATCCGTAAACGCTTTGCCAATGTTCGTGCTGAGTGTCAGTGCTGTGGCCGAGTATGCTGTTCCAAGTGAGGGGCTGGCTGTAGTAGCTGGCCCAAAAACTCTGGGGCCCTAGAACCTCTTCAAGACCCTGCTGCCACAGCGTAGAATCTGGCGATTCAATATTCAGAAACTTGTCGTCGTTTTCTGCGCTCCACAGGTGCATGTCTTGTCCAGAAAGTCTGAGATTGTGCAGGTCTTTCATCGCGAGCGTCTGGCCGCACACGGCCCGGATTCCGAAGAGCTGGAGCCCGGTGAGGATCGCGGTGGCCGCGATGGTGACGAGCACCTCTGTGAGGGAGAGCCCGCGGCGGGATGTCAGCTGATCTCGCACTTGGCGGAGCTCCTACACGTCGTCAACGTCGCTATTGACATGCACAGCGGGTTACGCGTTCTGCGTGTTATGCCAGAGCCGTCAAGGGGCCGTTTCGCTTACCGAGAGTTACGGCGATCGACTTTATTCGCAGTAATGAATCATCGTCAGAGGATTGCCGGGACAGGACGTTACATCCGTTCGAAGCGTTGGTTCATTGACGCAGCAGAACTCGTCACACCAGTGTTCTACTTCACAGCCGAATGTCAGCTGGTCGCACGTCCAATATCCGAATGCTCCGCCAGCACAGCAAATAAACTCGTCCGGACAAGTCACGCCGGGATCGGCGCTGAAGCAGAACCCGGGATACTCAAAGCCGTAGCAGTTGTCGGCTGGCTCGACTTCGAGAGTGTCGTCAGGGTCGAGCGATCCTGCCGGATGGGGACCGGGGAGTTCGCACGTTCCGAATTGTATCCCCTCTTCGTAGCGGACCCCTTCGCATCTCGCGCAGCCTCCAACAAGCCCGTTGGGGCAATCCGTATTAGACTGTGTGCCAGCAGTGAGAGTCAATGCCGCGAGGCAGGCCGCAAGAAAAATGGCGCTGCGTGGAAAGTTTGGAGTCATTGGTCTCTCCCGTAATGCCCGTCGAGCGTGTGTAAGACGGGTCGACCCGGCCCCCTGCTCCTGCTGCGTGGATTATTTGTGGGGGCGTGAAGAAGATGAGTCGCGATTCTGCGAGCGCTGCTATCGACAAAGAGGATGTGCGCCACATCAGATCTCTGAGGGATGTCTAAATGCGCGATCATGCCTTTGCTTGATGGATGCCGCACTTCCGAGAACCGGACGGATTGAATGTATGGCGCGCATTCAAGGGCGCTCGCGGCGGGCGTTGGGTCAGCCCACAAGTCGGGCGATGTGTGAAGTGTCGGGCTGAGTTGGAAGTGCTGCCGTTGCAGCAGGTCAGGCGGAGCCCCCTCAGGGCCGTTGATGTGTCCCGGTCTGTAGGCGGTCTGCCAGTGCTCGCGTTTCAGCCCGTGGACGGCCTCAAGAAACTCCGGCCAGTTCACAAACTGCGAAAAGTACAGTGAGAGATACAGGTTGAAGTCAGGCGTGAGGCCCGGATACGCCTGCTGAAAGAGGCGGCTATTCGGCGACTCGATGTTGAGAACTTTCCCGTCGTTCTCCACGCTCCAGATGAGGAGGTCCTGGCCGGACAGTCTGAGATTGTGCAGGTCTTTCATCGCGAGCGACTGGCCGCGGACGGCCCGGATCCCGAAGAGCAGGAGCCCGGTGAGGATCGCGGTGGCCGCGATGGTGACGAGCACCTCGACGATGGTAACGCCGGGGCGAGTTCTCCCGGGGTAGGACGTCATGCCGTTGCTCCTTCCGGGATCGGGTCGGGATCGCCTGCTGACGAACGGGAGCGGGCCGGGGCGCGCCAGAGGAGGAAGGCGGAGGCGAAGAGCATTGCGCCGGTGATCCAAAGCCACGGAATTGTGGCGTCGTCGTCCGATGACTCCGCGGCGGCGGCCCCCATGCAGCCGCACGGGGGCGGGGGTTCCGGGAGCGTCATGGAGTATGCGTGCACTGTGAAGAACGCCGCGGACGCGATGACGGCGGCGCGTGCGGCGTGCCTCGGCGCGATGCTGAGCAGCAGCGTCAGGGCAAGGATCGCTTCGGCGGCGCCGATCGCGAAGCCGAGGCCCGGGAGTTCGATGCGCAGGAACGCGGCAAGAAACTCGTCGGTCGCCTCGGGGGCGCGGAGTTTCTGATAGCCGGCGTACCCGAAAACGCAGGCGAGCCCGACGCGGAACAAACCGGAAATGAGGCCGGAATACCTCATGCGTGCCTCCGTAGTCACAATGAACCTACCACGGGGGGGGCTAACACAATGAGCATCGGATTTTTTTCTTGGGGACGCTACACTCTCGGCCATGCGGACGACGCGGCTGGCGAAGTTGAAGGTTCGTGCGTGGGTGTCGATGCTCGGGGTGCCGATCGCGACGGCGGGGGTCTTATCCCTGCTGCCCGGGTGGTTTACGCTCCCGATGATCGGGGTGGCCGCGTGGGCGCTGCTGGCGCTGCTGGGCGGGTCGACGCGGGCGATGGCCGAGCCGGTCTGCTGGACCTGCTCGACCGACCTGCGCGACCACCCGACGACGGCCTACGGCGTGGTGTGCCCGCATTGCGGCACGGTGAACTGCTTCGACGCCGGCAACGAGGTCTTCGAGCCCGGCGAGTATTCGCTGCCGGTGTTTGAGGAAGACGTCGCGGACAAACCCGACTGACGCGCGGCCCTCACCCGGCGACTTCGTCGCCACCCTCTCCCGGCGGGAGAGGGAGGAAGAGGTCAGATGTCGAGCATCTTGACTTCGAGCGCGTGGTCTTCGATGAACTTGCGCCGGTCTTCCACGTTCTCGCCCATGAGCAGGGAGAACATGCGGTCGGCTTCGCCCGCTTCGTCCCAGGTGACGCGCACCAGCGTGCGGCGGTCGAGGCGCATGGTGGTGTCGGCCAACTGGTCGGCGTCCATCTCGCCCAGACCCTTGAAGCGCTTTACCTCGATGCCCCGTCGGCCGAGTTCGAGGAGCGAATCGAGGATCGACGGGACGTTGGGCGCGTCGAAGTGCTTCCATTCGCCCGACGTCGCGGACTCGACGGTTTCTTCGTCCGGATCGTCTTCCACGATGACGGCCTTGCGCACGGCGGAGATGCGTGCGGGCGCGCGCCAGACGTACTTGGTGGGGAGGAGTTCGCCCGTGACGGACTCCTCGCGGACGAGGCCGTAGTCCTCGATCTCGACGCCGAGCGCGCCGAGGTTGGTGATGAGCGAGGCGATCTCGCGGTTCTCGTGGAGTTCGCGGAGGGTCGCGGCGGGGCGGTCGTCGACGACGTCGGCGGTGATCTCTTCGGCGCCCGCGAGGTCGGCGATGCGCAGGCCGAGTTCCTTCGCGAGGGCGTGGGCGTGCTCTTCTGACCAGGCGAAGCGTTCGCCGCCGACGGTCTCGGCGTTGTCGGCGGTGGCCGCGACGCCGCGCCACGAGAGGCGGTGGGAGGGGAGGCGTCGCTCGCCCTTGGGGTCGTTCGCGCGCGACTCGAGGAGTTCGGTGAACCGGATGCCGCGGCGCTCGACGATGTCGGTGAGTTCGCGGAGGCGGCGGAGGTGCTGGACGAGGCGCCGCGCCTCATCGCCCTCGACGGTGCGCACGAGCGCGGGCTCTCCGACGTCGTTGGTGCTGGCGATGTCGCGGACGAGGAGGGAGGCGCCGACGAGGCCGAGGTCGATGAGCACATCGGCCATCTTCGACTCGTTGAGGACGTATTGAACCTGCTTGCCGCGGGCGATCTGGTAGAGCGGGGGCTGGGCGATGAACACCTTGCCGCGCTTGATGAGTTCTGGCATCTGACGGAAGAAGAACGTCAGCAGCAGCGTGCGGATGTGGGACCCGTCGACGTCGGCGTCGGTCATGATGATGACCTTGCCGTAGCGGAGTTTGCTGATGTCGAAGTCTTCGCCGATGCCGCACTTCAGGGCCTGGATGAGCGTGCGGATCTCCTCGAAGCCCAAGACCTTGTCGATGCGGGCCTTCTCGACGTTGAGGAGTTTGCCGCGCAGCGGGAGGATGGCCTGGGTGACGACGTCGCGGCCCTGCTTGGCGGACCCGCCCGCGGAGTCACCCTCGACGATGAACATCTCGGACTGGTCGACGTCCTTGGTCTTGCAGTCGGCGAGTTTCGTCGGGAGGGAGCCGGAGTCGAGCGCGCTCTTGCGGCGCGTGAGTTCGCGAGCCTTGCGCGCGGCCTCGCGGGCCTGCGCGGCGAGGACGCCCTTCTGGCAGATCTTCTTCGCGTCGGCGGGGTGCTCTTCGAGCCAGGTCTGGAGGCGCTCGGCGACGATGGAGGAGACGAAGCCCTCGACCTCGGTGTTGCGGAGTTTGCCCTTGGTCTGGCCCTCGAACTGCGGGTCGGGCAGTTTGACCGAGATGACGGCGGTGAGGCCCTCGCGGAGGTCGTCGCCGCTGGGCATCGGGTCTTTCTCTTTGATAATGCCCGACGACCGCGCGTAGTTGTTGAGGACACGCGTGATAGCGGTCTTGAAGCCCGAGAGGTGCGTCCCGCCGTCGACGGTCTTGATGTTGTTGGCGAAGGTGAGGAGGAGTTCGTTGTAGCCGTCGTGGTACTGGAGCGCGACTTCGCAGACGAGACTGGCGGCTTCGTTCTCGCCGCGGAGGAAGATGGCGGGTGTGAAGGTGTTCTTGGAGTCGTTGAGGTGCTCCACGAACTCGAGGACGCCCTTCTCGAAGCGGTAGGTCTCGTCGCGGGGCTTGCCGTCGGCGCCGACGCGCTCGTCGATGAAGCGGATCAGGACGCCGGGGTTGAGGTAGGCGAGTTCGCGGAGACGCGTGGCGAGGATCGCGGCGTCGAAGGTGGTGTCGGGGAAGATCTGGTGATCGGGCTTGAAGGTGACGGCGGTGCCGGTTTTGCGCGAGGCGTCGGGGTCGATGTCGGCGACGGCGTGGAGGGGTTTGTCGACCTTGCCGCGCTCGAAGGTGATGAGGTGGATCTTGTCGTTGCGACGGACCTCGACCTCGACCCATTCGGAGAGGGCGTTGACGCAGGAGATGCCGACGCCGTGGAGGCCGCCCGAGACCTTGTAGGCGGAGCCCTCCTCGCCGAACTTGCCGCCGGCGTGGAGGATGGTCATGACGATCTCGACCGCGGGCTTGCCGTTGAGGAGGGGGTTCTCGTGCTTCATCGGGCCGACGGGGATGCCCGACCCGTCGTCGATGACGGAGCAGGAGCCGTCGGCCTGGATCTTGACGGTGACCGAGGAGGCGCGGCCGGCCATGCACTCGTCGATGGAGTTGTCGACGGCCTCGTACACGAGGTGGTGGAGGCCGGCGAGGCCGGTGTCGCCGATGTACATGCCCGGGCGCTTGCGGACGGCCTCGAGCCCTTCAAGGACCTTGATCTGGTCCTCGGTGTAGTTGGCGGCGGCGGGCTTCTTGGGGGCGTTGTCGGTGTCGGGCATGGGTGCTCGCGGGGTGTTGGGACGAGGCCTCGCAGGGCCGCCGGAAGGGCCCGAATGTGGGCCTGAAATCATAGGCAAAACACGCGTTGCCGGCAGGTTTCGCGAGCCCGCAGCCGAAGCGTTTTCAGGCGGGTTTCGAGCGCTCTGGAGCCGTCAAATCGCACGGTCGCAGGGGGTTCGGGCGGCCCCTGCGAGGCGTGTCGAGGGGGACTGGGGGGGAAATTCAGGAATCGCGGCGCGTGCGCAGTGGAGATCGACTACGAATGACGCATGGCGTATGTCTTCGAAACCGTGACCGCGCGCAGCGAAGGGGCGATACTCTGGCGGCTCGCCCCGCTGCCGGCGCCGACGCCTGTCTCGGTTGAGGTCTCCCGGTCCAATGCCGAGCCGGGCTCGCACATCGTCCGAGCGGAGTTGGGTCCAGGGGTGTACATGCTGGAGCCGGACCAGGACGGCGGGTCGCGCGAGTACTTCGAGGTGGATTCCTCGGGGCAGCGTACGGACATCGCGGAGGATGATGCGCACAAGGCGGCGCGGCTCGGTCAGCAGAGCACGGACTGCTGAGCGCACGAAAAACGCCGCGGGAGCGGCGTTGGAAAGACACATTGGATCGGCACCTCACCCGATGCTCTTCGAGCATCGACCTCTCCCCTCGAAGGGAGAGGTGGGAGGGATCACCACGCGAAGTGGGCGAAGGCCTTGTTGGCGTCGGCCATGCGGTGGGTCTGCTCGCGGACGTTCATGGCCTTGCCCTCGCGCTTGGCGGCGGCGTAGAGCTCGTCGGCCATGCGCTGGTGCATGGGGCGGCCGCGCTCGGAGCGGGCGGCGTCGCGGATCCAGCGCATCGCGAGGGAGAGCTGGCGGCGGTTGTTGACGGGCATGGGCACCTGGTAGTTGGCGCCGCCGACGCGCTTGGAGCGGACCTCGACGTTGGGCTTGACGTTGTCGATGGCCATGTGGAAGACCTCGATGGCGGAAGCCGGCTTGTTGGGGTCGGTTTCCTTCTCGAGTTTCTTGTCGATGACGTCGAGCGCGTCGTACATGACGCGGAGGGCGGCGGTCTTCTTGCCGTCCTGCATGAGAACGTTGACGAACTTCGAAAGGAGTTTGTCGTTGAAGCGGGGGTCGGGACGGAGTTGGGTCTCGGAAGCGGTGATGCGACCAGCCATGGCTGTCTCCAGTGGCTCAGCGCCGACTCATGCGTGAGTCGGCCGGATGTTCACCGCGCGGCGAGCAGTGTGGAGATCGTGCCGCGCGATTACTTGCCTGGTGCGCGCGCCGAACGTCGGCGTGCGCGGGTGGATGTTCTTACTTCTTGCCGCCGGCCTTCT
>JBQLZI010000036.1:0-13566 GCA_052168195.1 Phycisphaerales bacterium | reverse complement strand
GCGTCAGGCGTCGCGTGCGGCGCCGAACCGTGCGGCGATGCGCGAGCAGACGCTCGCGATGCTCGCGCACGCGTTCGATTCGCTCCACAGCGACGACGACCACGTGCTGGAGACCGAACTGAACATCGTGCTTCGGCTTCGGCTGCCGGGCGAGGCGGACGACGCGCCGCCGCACCGCTTTGTCGCGAAGATCGACCGGCTCGATCTGCTGCCAGGCGGGGGCTTTCGCATCGTGGATTACAAAACCGGCGCGGCGACGAAGAAGAAACTCGAGATCGGCAAGACCGACGAGCAGATGTCGCTCTACGCGCTCGCCCTCTCGGCGTGGGTGAACGCGGGCAGCCCTTCCGACGGCGAGGCGCACGACCCGATCCGGCTCGACGAGATCGAGCCCGTGGTGGGCGAGGCGCAGTACTGGGTGCTCTCGACCGGGCAGCGCGGGAGCGCGCCGCTCGGGCACTTCAATCTTGAGAAGGCGGTCGAGTCCACGCACGCGGCGGCGCGGGCGATGCTCGCGGGCGAGTACGAGAAGGGCAAAGACTGCAAAGGTCTGTGCGCGTACCTCGGTCGATGATTCAGACCGCGTAGCCCCTGCGGGCGGCGTTCGCCGCGCTGAACAGATAGAAGCCGATCAGGATCGACCACAGCCCGCCGCCCAGGAACGTGTTGACGCCCGCGAGCGAGAGTGCGCCCTCGGCGATGAGGATCGCGGCGAACACGACGCCGACGGTTGCGGCGGCGCGCATGGCCCAGAGTTGCTTGCCGCTCGCGGCCCAGAGGATCGCGTGCAGCACGCGCCCGCCGTCGAGCGGGTACGCCGGGATGAGGTTGAACACCAGCAGCAGCGCGTTGATGAACCAGAGGTAGTCGAAGATCGCGACGAGGGCCTCGCCCACGTTCGCGGCCTGGAGGCCCAGCGAGGCGGCGAAGAAGACGGCCGCGAGCAGCACGGTGACGGCCGGTCCGGCGAGGGCGACCGTCGCCTCGACGCCCGGCTTGCGCGGCGCCGCGTAGATCTGCGCCAGCCCGCCGAAGAGGTGGAGCGTGATGTCGCCCGTGGGGATGCGCCGGCGTCTGGCTTCGAGCATGTGCCCGACCTCGTGGAGGAGGATCGAGCCGAAGAGCCCGATCGCGCCGAGCACGCCCATGACGAGGTAGACGGTCCCGGTGTACCCGGGCGCCATCCCGGGGAACCTCGACTGCGACAGGATCCACGTCAGGAGCGCGGCGATGATGAGCCACCCGCTGTTGGCGTAGACCGGGAAACCCAGGAGCGTGAAGAGGTAGAAGCGGCCGCCGAGCATGGCATCACATGTCGAAGAGCAGGCGTGCGGGGTCCTCGATGCATTCCTTGATGTGCTTGAGGAATCCGACCGCCTCGGCGCCGTCGACGATGCGGTGGTCGTACGAGAGGGCGAGGTACATCATGGGGCGGACGACGACATCGCCCGAGCCGGGCTTGTCGGGGTTTTCGACAGGGCGGCGAACGATGTTGTGCATGCCCAGGATGCCGCTCTGGGGCGGGTTGAGGATGGGCGTGCTCATCATCGAGCCGTAGACGCCGCCGTTGGAGATCGTGAAGGTGCCTCCCTGCATGTCTTCGAGGGAGAGTTTGCCGTCGCGAGCTTTCGTGGCGAGGTCCTTGATGCCCTGCTCGATGTCGGCGAACGAGCGCGACTCGCAGTTGCGCACGACCGGGACGACGAGGCCCTTGGGCGTGCCGACGGCGACGGCGATGTCGCAGTAGTCGTGCTTCTGAACCTCCGGGCCCTTCTCGCCGTCGACGATGTACGAGTTGACGAGGGGGTAGTTGCGCAGGGCGGAGACGGCGGCCTTCACGAAGAAGGACATGAATCCCAGCCCGACGCCGTGGCGCTCGGCGAACGCTTCCTTGTGCCTCGAACGCAGCGCCATGACGTTGGTCATGTCGCACTCGTTAAAGGTCGTGAGCATCGCGGCGGTGTGCTGGGCCTCGACGAGGCGCGACGCGATGCGCTGGCGCAGCGGCGACATCTTCTCGCGCGTGGCGTTGCGCGAGCCGCCGGTGTGCGCGGGGGCCTGCGGCGCGGCGCCCGACGCCGGGGCGTGCGCGCCGTTCTGGTGGCTCTGGATGAACGCGAGGACGTCCTGTTCGCGCACGCGGCCGGACGGGCCGGTGCCGGTGATCGAGTGCAGGTCGATGCTGCGCTCGTGCGCGATCTTGCGCGCAAGGGGGGTCGCGGCCACGTCGTCGTCGTCGATCGGGCCCGACGACGCGGGGCCGGAGGGCATGTTGAGGACGGGCGGCGGCGTGCCCACGGGCCCGCGGTTGGCTCGGCTGGGCAGTTGCTGCTTGGCGGGGTCGGCGGGCGGCGCGGTCCCGGCCTTGGCGGCGCCCGACGCACCGGGCTTCGTGTCGCTTGCCTTCGCGGACGAGGCCGGCTGCTCGGCCTTCTTGGGCTCGGCCTTGGCGTCCTTCTTCGATTCGCTCTTGGAATCGGCCTTCGAGGGCTCGGCGGACTCGTCGATGCCGCCGACGACCGCGCCGACTTCCACGGTGTCGCCCTCGGCGGCCTTGTGGCTGACGGCGCCCGAGGCGGGCGCGGGCAGTTCCATCGTGATCTTGTCGGTCTCGAGTTCGAGCACGGGCTGGTCGCGTTCGACGTACTCGCCCTCGGCGACGAGCCAGGACGTGATGACGCCCTCGGTGATCGACTCGCCCAGCGCGGGAATCACGATATCGGTGGCCATGGCAGTTCCGCGGTGTCGGTGCGCGGGCGTGGGGAAAGCCCCCGCCGCGCGTGGGAGTGGACTCGGAGAGCAGTCTAGGTCGGGGAGGCCGGGGCGTGGGCCGAATCAGCGTCGTTTGCCGGCGGCGGCGGGCGCGGGGGAGCGCTGCGACGCGTCGGCGTCTTCCTCGCCCGCGGGGGACTCGTCGACGACGCCCTCGGTCTTCGCGGGGGTGGGGGACGAGCCGGCGTCGGGCTTGGCCCCGATCGCGCCGACGAGGATCGCCTCCTGCTGCTCCTTGTGCTTGTGCTTGGAGCCGACGGCGGGGGTCGCGGAATCGCTGCGCCCGATGTAGTGGACCTCGCGCACGCCGCAGCGCTCGCGGAGCATCGCCTCCATGAAGCGGTAGGCGCCGGCGTTGCGCGGCTCTTCCTGCGACCAGACGATCTCGGCGCCCTCGGGGTACCGCGACAGGATCTCGCGGAGCAGCCCGTCGTGCAGGGGGTACAACTGCTCGACGCGGATGATCGCGACATCGTCACGCTTGAGCGCGTCGCGGCGCTCGCGGAGTTCGTGGAAGAACTTGCCCGAGCACAGGATGACGCGGGAGACCTTCTTGCGCGCCGCGTCGTTGTCTGTGAAGGCGGGGTCGTCGATGGCCTCCTGGAAGCGTCCCTCGACGAGGTCGCCCACGGTGCTGGTCTCCACGCGCAGCATCGACTTGGGCGTCATCACGATGAGGGGCTTGCGCACCTGGCGTCGGGCCTGCCGGCGGAGGAGGTGGAAGATCTGGGCCGCGGTGGAGGGGTAGACCACCTGGAGGTTGTCGTCGCCGCAGAGTTGCAGGAAGCGCTCAAGGCGCGCGGAGGAGTGCTCCGGGCCCTGCCCTTCGTAGCCGTGGGGGAGGAGGAGCACGAGCCCGCTCCAGCGCTGCCACTTGATCTCGGCGGAGGCGAGGAACTGGTCGATCTGGATCTGCGCGCCGTTGACGAAGTCGCCGAACTGCGCCTCCCACAGCACGAGTTGGTGGGGGTCGGTCAGCGCGTAGCCGTACTCGAACGCGACGCACGCCTCTTCGGAGAGCGGCGAGTCGTAGACGCAGAACCGCGCCTGGCAGGGCACGCCGTCGGCGTCGTGCTGGCGGCCTTCGACCTCGATGGAGGGGTCGCAGACTTCGCGGATGTGGTTGAGGGGGATGTACTCGGCGCCGGTCTTGGTGTCGCGGAGGAGCGCGTGGCGCTGGCTGAACGTGCCGCGGCGCGAGTCCTGGCCCGACAGGCGGATGGGCGTTCCCTCGACGAGCAGCGTGCCGTACGCGAGCAGTTCCGCGGTGGCGTAGTCGATGGGTTTGTCGAGCGCGTCCGCCGCGCCGGCGCGGGCTTCGAGGAGTTTCTGGAGTTTGCGGTGGGGCGTGAAGTCGTCCGGGGTTGCGCCGAGCGCCCTGGCCACCTCCTGGAGTTCTTCCTGCGTGGCCGCGGTGTCGACGGGCGCGAAGGAGAACGCGGCGCCGAAGCCCTGCCACTTGCGGCTGCCCGGGTCGATGGTCGGGTCGAACGGCGCGTCCTTGGTCGCGGCCTGGGCCTTGTCGAACGCGGCGTCGATCTCGCCGCGGACCTCCGACATGTGCTCTTCGGAGATAACGCCCTGCGCGAGCAGGCGCTCGGCGTAGGTCTTCATCACCGAGGGCTTCTTGCGGATGAGGTCGTAGAGCAGCGGCTGGGTGAACGAGGGCTCGTCGGATTCGTTGTGGCCCCAGCGGCGGTAGGAAAGGACGTCGATGAAGATGTCCTTGCGGAAGCGCTGGCGGTATTCCATCGCGATGCGCGCGACGTGGACGCAGGCCTCCGGATCCTCGCCGTTCACGTGGAAGACCGGGGTCTGGATCATCTTGCCCACATCGGTGCAGTAGCGCGACGTGCGGCCGTACTCGGGCGAGGTGGTGAAGCCGATGAGGTTGTTGATGACGATGCGGATCGCGCCGCCCACGAAGTAGCCGGGGAGTTGCGAGAAGTTGAGGGTCTCGGCAACGACGCCCTGGCCGATGACCGCGGCGTCGCCATGCAGGAGCAGGGGGATCACGCGGGTGCGGTCGGTGTCGCCGCGCAGTCGCTGCTTGCCGCGCGTGCGTCCCATGACGACGGGGCCGACGGCCTCGAGGTGGCTGGGGTTGCTGGCCATCGCGAGCCAGACGCGCTTGCCCTTGTGGGTTTGGTATTCGCCCGAGTAGCCGCGGTGGTACTTCACGTCGCCGCCGCCCTCGACGAAGTCCTCTTCCCAGGTGTCCTCGAACTCGGTGAAGATCTGCTCGGGGGTCTTGCCCAGGATGTTGCGCAGCACGTTGAGGCGCCCGCGGTGGGCCATGCCCATCACGACCTCTTCGACGCCCTCCTCGCCGCCGGCCTCGATGACCGCGTGCAGCGTGGGGATGACCGACTCGCTGCCCTCGAGGGAGAAGCGTTTCTCGCCCGGGTAGCGGGTGTGGAGGAATTTCTCGAACGCCTCCGCGTCGACGAGTTCCTTGAGGAGCTCGCGTTTCTCGTCGTCGGAGAGTTGAGGACGGTTGCGCGTGCGCTCGATGCGCTCGGCGAGCCACTGGCGCTCGGCGTCGTCCTCGATGTGCATGTACTCGACGCCGACGCTGCCGCAGTACGTCTCGTCGAGCATCTCGACGATCTGGCGGAGCGTGGCGGGCCCGTTGAACGGCAGCCCGGGGATCTCGAAGGGGGTGTCGAGGTCGGCGTCGGTCAGGCCGTGGGCCTGGGGGGACAGCATCGCGGGCATGGGCCGCTCACGCCCGAAGGGGTCGATGGCGGCGGCGATGTGCCCGATCGTGCGGTACTGGCGGACGAGTTCGGCGACGGCGGCGTGCTTGGCGCCGACCAGCGGACCCGAGCGCTCCGACGCGGGGGTGGTCGGGGCCAGCACCGGGGGGCCGGACGCGGCGGCCTGGGAGGGGGCGGTCTCGCCTCGGCGGGCGAGGTCGAAGCCCTCGAAGAACCAGCGCAGGTCCTCGGACACCGTGGCGGGGTCCTGCAGGTACCGCGCGTACTGTTCGTCCAGGTACTGGGCGTTCCAACTGTTGAGGGAGCGTCCGACGGCCTTCGGCGTGGAACCCATGGCGGCGTTGGTCGGCAAGGTCCGGAGGGGGCGGACGACGAGTCCTCGGCCCGGTCCGGGGCTGTGCATAAAGGAATGGAGTCTAGTGCTCCATCGGCCCGGAGCGACGCCTGGCACGCTCAAAATGGCGGATCGCCGCGATTCGGCGCACAAGGCCCGCGGGTCGCCGCGCAAAGGGCGGCCCGACATTCTTCACCGAACCTGAACCGGCCCGGCGCGGGATTGTGAAGACGCCCGTCGTACGCTTGCTCGTCACATCGCGGCAGGCCCGCTGTTCATCGGTCTTGCCCTGCTAACGCGTGGAGAAATCGCCAATGCGCAAGTTCCTGAGCACCGTCGCCGCCCTTGGTCTCGCGGCTCTCCCTGCCCTCGGGCAGGTCCAGGTCGACCGCTCCCTGCCCGTCTACACCCCGGTTCCGGGCGTGTCGGGCAACCTGAAGTCGGTCGGTTCCGACACCCTGAACAACCAGATGACGCTCTGGGCCGAGGGCTTCAACGCCTTCTACCCCAACGTCGCCATCGAGATCGAGGGCAAGGGCTCCTCGACCGCCCCCCCGGCCCTGATCTCAGGCACCGCGCAGTTCGGCCCCATGAGCCGCGCGATGAAGTCCAAGGAGGTCGACGAGTTCGAGAAGAAGTTCGGCTACAAGCCCACCGAACTCCCCGTCTCGATCGACATGCTCGCCGTCTACGTCCACAAGGACAACCCCATCGCGAAGACCGGCCTCTCCCTCCAGCAGGTTGACGCCATCTTCTCCAAGACCCGAAAGGGCGGCGGCAACAAGGACATCACCACCTGGGGCGATGTCGGCCTCACCGGCGAGTGGGCCAACAAGCCCATCTCTATCTACGGCCGCAACTCCGCCTCCGGCACCTACGGCTACTTCAAGGACGTCGCCCTCTTCGGCGGCGACTACAAGGACTCTGTCAAGGAGCAGCCCGGCTCGTCGTCCGTCGTCCAGGGCATCGCGTCCGACAAGTACGGCATCGGCTACTCCGGCATCGGCTACAAGACCGCCGACGTCGCCGCCGTTCCCCTCGCCCTCGAGCAGGGCGGCCACTACGTCCCCGCCGAGGCCGAGTACGCCTACACCGGCGAGTACCCCCTCAGCCGCTTCCTCTACGTCTACGTCAACCACCGCCCCGGCTCCAAGATGGACCCCCTCCGCCGCGAGTTCGTCCGCTACATGTTCTCGCAGCAGGGCCAGACCGACGTCGTGAAGGACGGCTACTTCCCCATCACGAACACCATCGCCCGCGAGACGCTGGGCAAGGTCGGCATCAACTGATCGAGATCTTCCTGCCCGTGAAACCGTTCGCGGGATAGCGCATACTGCCCGACGCCGGTAAACGCCGGCGCCGGGCCTTTCACTCCCGGGACTCTCCCTCCCGGCCCCCTGGACCGAGCGATCATGCCCAACCACCACGGCGACGACGCCGGGCAGCCCGCGCCCACCGCACCGATCCGCAGGAGGAAGACCTCCGCGCGCGTGCTGTGGTCGGACCGCATCGCCAAGAGCGTCATCACCGTCGGGGGCATCGGCACCATCGTCGCCGTCCTCACCGTCGCGGTGTACCTCGTCTGGGTCAGCGTCCCGCTCTTCGGCTCCTCGTCGGCGGAGAAGGTCGCGTCGTTCGAGCGTCCCGCCGCCTCCGCCGCCGCCAAGCCCGTGCAGGTCAGTCTCGACGAGTACGCCAACCTCGTCTGGACGCTCTACCAGGACGGGAAACTCGTCGTCGCCCGCCTCGACAACGGGGCCGTCGTCCAGCAGCGCGCCCTGTTCCCGGACAGCGACGCCCCGACCGCCTTCGGCTACACCGCCCAGGCGGGGTTCGCCGCCGCGGGCTTCGCCGACGGCACGCTCCGCTTCGGCGCGATGGGCTTCGAGTCGCACTTCGAGAACGTCGAGGACGTGCCCGAGGGGCTCCGCGAGACGGAGATCGGCGCGGTCGCCGACGTCGACGGCCGGCTCTACCAGCGCGTGAACAAGGCGCAGTTCCGCGTGCAGTCGTTCCAGGCCGACTTCGGCGACCCCGTCACGCTCGCGGAAGGCGTCGCCGTTTCCGACGTCGATATCTCCGTCAGGCCGCAGGGCCCGATCATCGCCGCTCTCGCCGACGACGGCACGCTGCACATCAAGAACATCCTCGAGCGCCGCAACATCCTCACGGGCAAGACGACGGTCACGCTCACGGGCGGCCAGGCGCCGATCGAACTCGTCGCGCAGCGCGGCGCCCCGAAGCGGCTCCTGCTGACTGGCGTTGCCGACAACGTCTACATCGTCTGGGACGACGGCACGCTCGCCCGCTACGACACGAGGAACATCCGCGCCCCGGAGATGGTCGAGATCATCGACATCGTCCCCGAGGAGGGCGCCGCACTCACTTCGCTGGCCTTCGTGATCGGCAAGACCTCGCTCGCCGTGGGCGATTCCAGCGGCAACGTCGGCATCTGGTTCCGCATCAAGCCCGAGGGCTTCGACGAGGGCGACGGCTCGACGCTCGTGCCGGCCCATTCCTTCCCGGGCGAGGGCTCCGCGGCGATCTCGCTCTCGCCCTCGCTGCGCTCGCGCAACCTCGCGGCCGGGTTCGAGGACGGCTCGGTCGCGCTCTATCAGGTCACCGCCGAGAACACCATCGCCCGCGTCGAGGGCGCCGAGGGCCAGCCCGTCCTCGCGGTCGCGATCGCTCCGAAGGATGACGAGATCTTCGGCGTCACCGCGTCGTCGTTCGTCGAGTGGAAGATCGACGCCGCCCACCCCGAGATCAACCTGGCGTCGATCTTCGGCAAGGTGTGGTACGAGGGCGCCGCTGAGCCCGAGCACGTCTGGCAGTCCTCGTCGGGCACCGACGATTTCGAGCCCAAGTACGGGCTCATGCCGCTGATCTTCGGCACCGTGAAGGCCACCGTGTACTCGCTGATGTTCGGCGCCCCGCTCGCGCTGCTCGCTGCGATCTACACCAGCGAATTCCTCGCGCCGCGCGTCCGCATGCGCCTCAAGCCCATCGTCGAGATGATGGCGAGTCTGCCCAGCGTGGTGCTCGGCTTCCTCGCGGGGCTGGTGTTCGCGCCCTTCGTCGAGGACATCGTCCCCGAGACGCTCGCGCTGTTCTTCACGCTGCCCGTCACGCTGCTCGCGGGCGCGCACCTCGTGCAACTGGTTCCCGAGCGGTTCGCGCGCATCGCCGACCGCTGGCGTCTCGCGCTCATGATCCTCTGCCTGCCCATCGCGATCGGGGCCGCGTTTGTCGTCGGCCCCGCGTTCGAGGCGCTCTTCTTCTCGGGCGACATCAAGGCGTGGCTCGCCGGGCAGGTCGGCGACGGCGCCGGCGGCTGGATGCTGCTGCTCATCCCGATCTGCGGCGTGGTCTGCGCCGTCGGCGCGATGCGCATCGGTCGTCCCATCCTCCGCACAAAGGGCGCGAACTGGGGTCGCCAGCGCCTCGCGCTCGCGTCGACCGGGCTCTTCATCGCGGGCGTGCTCGCGACGGTCCTCCTCGCCGCCGGGCTCTCCAAGGGCCTCGCCGTCGCCGACCTCGACCCCCGCGGCACGTTCGTCGACACCTACGTCCAGCGCAACGCGCTCATCGTCGGCTTCGTGATGGGCTTCGCGATCATCCCGATCATCTACACGCTCGCCGAGGACGCGCTCTCCAGCGTGCCCGAGCACCTGCGTTCGGCGTCGCTGGGCGCGGGCGCGACGCCGTGGCAGACCGCCGTGCGCGTGGTGATCCCGGTCGCGATGTCGGGCCTGTTCTCGGCGCTGATGATCGGCTTCGGCCGCGCCGTGGGCGAAACCATGATCGTGCTCATGGCCGCGGGCAACACGCCGGTCATGGAGTGGAACATCTTCAACGGGTTCCGCACGCTGTCGGCGAACATCGCGGTTGAACTGCCCGAGGCCGTTCGCGGCAGTTCGCACTACCGCATGCTGTTCCTCGCGGCGCTCGCACTCTTCGTGATGACGTTCCTCGTCAACACGTTCGCCGAACTCGTCCGTCAACGCTTCCGCAAGAGGGCGTTCCAGTTATGAGTCTCCCCGAGCGTGGAAGGCCGACCGTCGGACCCGAGGGCGCCCCGCAGGCGCGCTCCGGACGCCGCGCGTCTGGGGGCGGGCGCCGTTCGACGGCGTCGGTGAACTCGATGCTGGCGCAGGGCCGGCCGATGATGTGGCTCACCGGCGGCTCGCTCGCGATCTGCCTCGTGATGATCGTCGGGCTGCTCGGGCTCGTGCTGTATCAGGGCGGCACCACGTTCTGGCCCGGCGCGCTCGTCCGCGTGACGCAGCACAACGGCACGGTCGTGATGGGCGAGATCACGCGCACCAGCGAGTACGCGCCGACCGATGATGAACTCGAGGCCGCTCCGGACGCCGCCCGCGCCGCCGCGGAAAGCGAACTCGCCGTCGACGGCCTCGTCACGCGCCGGCTCTTCCGCACGGGCAACTTCGACCTGACGGGCGAGCACTTCCGCTGGGTCAGCGACTACTCGGTCGAGGAGCGCGACGAGCCCGAGTGGGCGCTGCTCCTCGAGCGTCAGTCGTGGGGCCGCTTCTACGGCTTCCCGGTCGCGTTCGAGATCGACGGCGAGCGCGTCGCGACCGATCCCGACGAAGTGTGGGCCCTCTACCAGGAGCACCACGCCGACGCGCGCGAGCGCTACCACAAGCGCGTCTCGATCGAAGAGCACGACATCGGGCGCAACAACCGGATGCAGGAGTCGGCGCGCCTCGCGCTCCGCCGCGTCGAGATGCGCCACGGCGAGGACTCGCCGCAGTACGCCGCGCAGAAGGAGCGGACCGACGCCCGCATCGCCGCGGCCCTGGAGGACGCCAAGGAGATCCGCGCCCGCATCGACGCGATCAACGCCGAGAACGCGCGGTACTCGATCATCCTTGAGACCGCGCAGGGCCAGGAGAAGCCGATCTTCGTCGCGGACATCGTCCGCGCCTTCCCGCCCAACCAGTTGTCCTTCGGCGGCAAGTTCGGCGTGTACCTCTCGCGCTGGGGCGAGTTCCTCTCCGCGGACCCGCGCGAGGCCAACAGCGAGGGCGGCGTCTACCCGGCCATCTTCGGCACCGTCGTGATGACCCTCATCATGTCGCTCGCGGTCGTCCCGTTCGGCGTGCTGGCGGCCCTCTACCTCCGCGAGTACGCGAAGGGCGGGTTCGTCGTCTCCGCGGTGCGCATCGCGGTGAACAACCTCGCGGGCGTCCCGTCGATCGTCTTCGGCGTGTTCGGCCTCGGGTTCTTCTGCTACCTCGTGGGCGGCACGATCGACGAGGTGCTCTTCTCCGAGAAACTGCCCAACCCGACGTACGGCAAGGGCGGCGTGCTGTGGGCCTCGCTCACGCTGGCGCTGCTCACGCTCCCCGTCGTCATCGTCGCGACCGAGGAATCGCTCGCGGCCGTCCCGAGTTCGATGCGCAACGGCAGTTACGCCTGCGGCGCCAGCAAGTGGCAGACGATCAAGCGGATCGTGCTGCCCCGCGCGATGCCCGGCATCATGACGGGCATGATCCTCGCGATGGCGCGCGGCGCGGGCGAGGTGGCGCCGCTGATGCTCGTCGGCGCGGTCAAACTCGCGCCCGAACTCCCGATCGACACCACGCCCCCGTTCGTCCACCCCGAGCGGTCGTTCATGCACCTTGGCTTCCACATCTACGACCTCGGCTTCCAGAGCCAGAACTCCGAGGCCGCCAAGCCCATGGTCTACACCACCACGCTCCTGCTGATCACGATCGTCGCCGCCCTGAACATCGCGGCGATCTTCATCCGCGGGCGCCTGCGCCGGAAGTTCAAGACCAGCGCGTTCTGATCCGTTCTCTCTCGAGACCTCCTCGACCAAGAAGGCCGATACCATGTCGCGAGTGCAAGGCCCGGAAGTCGACCCGAAAGCCCCGCTGAACCCGAGTGTTGCGTTGGAAGATCACGCGAAGGCGATCCACGACGAAGAGGAGTTCCTCGAGGGCGAGGAATCGGTGCTGCACGCGATCGTGCGCGGCGAGAACCCCCCGCCCGTCATCCACGAGGAAACCCTCAACTGCGACGCTGTCGTCGAGGTCGACAAGTTCAACCTCTGGTACGGCCAGAGCAAGGCGCTCCACAACGTCAGCATGAAGATGGCCCGCGGGCAGGTCACCGCGCTCATCGGGCCCTCGGGCTGCGGCAAGTCGACCCTCCTCCGCTCGGTGAACCGCCTCAACGACCTGATCGACTCGGTGCGCACCGAGGGCGACATGCGCCTCAACGGCGACTCGGTCTACAGCAAGGACGTCGACGTCATCGAACTGCGCAAGCGCATGGGCATGGTCTTCCAGCGCCCCAACCCGTTCCCGATGTCGATCTTCGAGAACGTGGTCTACGCCCTGCGCATCGACGGCATCCGCGACAAGAAGGTGCTCGAGCAGGTGTGCGAGGAATCGCTCCGCGGCGCCGCGCTGTGGGACGAGGTGAAGGACCGGCTCAAGGAGTCGGGCCTCTCGCTCTCGGGCGGCCAGCAGCAGCGCCTGTGCATCGCCCGCGCCATTGCGGCCAAGCCCGAGGTGCTCCTGCTCGACGAGCCGTGCTCGGCGCTCGACCCGATCGCCACGCTGCGCATCGAGGAACTCATCAACGAACTCAAGGGCCAGTACTCGGTCATCATCGTCACCCACAACATGCAGCAGGCCGCCCGGGTGAGCGACTTTACCGCGTTCATGTACCTCGGCCGTCTGGTGGAGTACGGGCCGACGAGCGAACTCTTCATGCGGCCCAGACTCCGCGACACCAACGACTACGTGACCGGCCGCTTCGGCTGATGCCAGCGCACTCCCGTCGCGCCGGGGACGCGATCCCGCGCGGCGGTTCATCCCTGTTCCTTTGCATCACGAGGCAACTCCCATGAAGTGCTCCAGAGCGCCGATCGCTTTTGTTCTCGCTGTCGCGTCCGTGTCGTTCGTCGGCTGCGCGTCCGACGAGCAGGCCGCCGCGCCCAAGGCGTCCGCCAACGAGCGGTACGCGTACGCCAACCAGTACGCCAAGCCCGGGTTCACCGCGTTCACCCAGGACGGGCGCCTGTGGGTGTTCCAGAACGGCTCGAAGGAACTCTCGGAGTTCTCACGAACGGGCGACCTCGCCAAGCGCGTCACGTTCCCCGCCCAGGGGCCGGGCGGCATGACCATCAAGGGCCCTGACCGCGAGACGGTGCTCGCGTACCTCGCGACCAAAGACGGCTTCACCGCGATGGCCGAGGACGGCCGCGTGTGGGTCTACCGCAACGGTTCGGACGAACTCCGCGACGCCAAGATGGGTCTCGAGCCGGCGAAGCACGTGAGCCGCATCGGTCGCGGCCCGATGCGCTCCACGCTCCGCGCCACCGACGCGGCCACGCTCGACGCCTGGGCCCGCGCGAACTGAGACCGCGTCTCATCCTCGGATTTCGGCCTCGCCCCGGCTCGACCCCGGGGCGTCGCCGTTTTCGGGCCACGCTCGCCCTGCGGGCGGATCTCGCCGATGTATCCTGCGAGGGCGGTACCCCCTCGAACCGAATCCCCGACGCGCGGCAGGCAGGAGCGACATGCGGCAGTACGACCTTGCGGTCATCGGCGCGGGCCCGGCGGGCTCGAAGGCCGCCATCCAGGCGGCGAAACTCGGCAAATCGGTGTGCGTGATCGAGAAGCAGCGCGTGGTCGGGGGCGCGGCGCTCAACACGGGCACGATCCCGAGCAAGTCGCTGCGCGAGGCGATCCTCTCGACGAC
>JBQLZI010000035.1:0-14004 GCA_052168195.1 Phycisphaerales bacterium | reverse complement strand
CCAACCTGACCATCGACCCTCCGGACGGCCTCTCGCCGTTCTGGGCAACCATGGACAACCTGATCGTCGGTCAGGCCATCCCCACCCCCGGCGCCGCCGCGCTGCTGGGCCTGGGCGGGCTGGTCGCCGCCCGTCGCCGCCGCTGATCCTTCCTCACGACGTGTTCTGACAACCGTCCGGCCTCGCGCCCGAAGCCCCCTGCAGGCGCGAGATCCGAGGGCGCCGAACGTGTTCTTCCTCAAGGCCCGCGCTTTCCCCAGAGCGCGGGTCTTGTTTTTCGCTGGTCATCGACGCCGATGATGCTCGCGCATCCGCGGGCTGGCGCTGAGGTTGGAACGCCCCGGCTGTTCCTGCGCCCGGTGTGTTCACGAACGGAAAAACTTGCCCGGATCAGGTGGGTTCAGTCTGGCTTTTCGAGGGCCGATCAGATACGCTGGCTTCGCACAGTCAGGTGGCCGGTGCGCACACACCGGCCCGCACAGGAACAGAGGAGTCAGAGAATCATGTATACCCGCGCATTGGCGGGCGCTGCGGCGCTCGCATTGGCCGCCGGTTCGCACGCCGCGATCTCGGTGTCCTTCGCTTCCGGTTCCGCGAACCAGGAGCGCATCTTCGAGCTCACCCAAGGCACGACGCCCCGCGGCTTCGACGTCATCACCGTCGAGACCGTGGAGAACGTCGAGGTCGACCTCATCGTGAACATGGGCGGCGGCACGAACGGCCTGTTCACCCAGCGCGCCGGCTTCGAGGCGATGTTCTACATCGATCAGGACTTCGACGAGGCCAACGGCGGCGGCCCGTTCGCCATCGGCGGCGACCTCAACGGCTACTTCCGCTTCTACGACCCCAACGACATCGACGACACCCTGCTCGTCGGTTTCGTCGACTCGGGCCTGGGCATCTTCGTCCTGGCCGACGCCCCCGCAAACGGCACGGACTTCGGCTTCATCGCCGGTTCGCTCGTCGGCCCGGGCACCAGTTACTTCCTGGATGATCCCGAGTTCGGTTCCGCGCTCGGGTTCCCCGGCGGCGGCATCATGGGCGACTCGGCCTTCACGCTGACCAACTTCGCCGAGATGGACGACATGATCCCGCTCGGCGACCAGCCGTTCGCGATGGCCACCGGTTCGTTCTCCGGCACGCTGATCCCCTCGACGGGCAGCGGCGTGCTCTCGGCGCTCGCGATGGGCGTCGTCGCCATCCGCCGCCGCCGCTGATCGGCACATCCCCCTCTGACACACCGCGCCCGCGCTTCCCCACGAGGGAGCGCGGGCGTTGTCGTTCGTGCGGACCTCTTGGATCGGGAATACGCTCCCTCCGTCCACCGCCCCGACGCGGTCCACCCCACCGACCGTTGAGGAACGCACGATGGATCAGACCAATCAGCCCGCGTCCATGCCCGCGCCGCCCGCGCACTCGCCGCGAATGTCCGGGGAGGGCTTCGACCCCGCGAAGGCGTTCGGCCCCCTTCTGGATTTCCGGTTCACGAAGTTCATCACGGTGAACATCGTGCAGGTGCTCTACATCGTGGGCGTCGTCGTCATCGCGATGTACACGCTTGCCGCGGTGATCGCGATGTTCCGCGCCGGCGCGATGACCGGCATCGCGGCGCTGATCTTCTCCCCGGTCGTCTTCCTGGTGAGCGTGCTGCTGCTGCGGGTGTACCTCGAGATCATCGTCGTGCTGTTCCGCATCGCGGAGAGCACGAGCGAGACCGCGAAGGCGCTCGCGAAGTCGCCGCGCTGAGCGTCAGGCGCCGGCCTTGGCGCCGATGTCGCGGCGGAACACCTTGCCCTCGAACGTCACGCGTTCCGCGGCGGCGTTCGCCCGCTCCCGCGCCTCCGCGAGCGTCTCGGCCAGCGCAACCACGCTCAGCACACGGCCCCCGCCGCTCACGATGTCGCCCGTGTGGCTCACCGTGCTGCTGGCGTGGAAGACCGTCGCGCCCGCTGCCTCCACGTCGTCGAGCCCGGAGATGACCGCGCCCTTCTTGCTCTCGCCCGGGTAGCCGTTCTGGGCGAGCACGACGCAGCACGAGTGGCGCGGATCCCACGAAAGGTCGGCCTGGTCGAGCGTGCCCGTCGCGGTGCGCCAGCAGAGTTCGGCGAAGTCGCACTTCATTCTGGGGAGCAACGCCTGGCACTCGGGATCGCCGAAGCGTACGTTGAACTCGAGCACCTTCGGCCCTGCGGGCGTGAGCATCAGACCGGCGTAGAGCAGGCCGCGGTACTCGATGTCCTCGCGTCGGAGCGCGTCGACGATCGGGACGAGGATCTCGCGCTCGAAGCGCGCCAGTTGTTCGTCGTTCAGCACCGGCGCGGGGCAGTACGCGCCCATGCCGCCGGTGTTCGGGCCGGTGTCGCCCTCGCCGATGCGCTTGTGGTCCTGGGCCTGATCGAGCGTGAGGATGTTCCGCCCGTCGACGAGCGCCAGGACGGAGGTCTCCGGCCCGGTCAGGCGTTCCTCGATGACCACCGCGTCGCCCGCGTCGCCGAAACGCTTCGCAACCATGATCTCGTCGATGATCTTCGCGCCCTCGGCCCGCGACTCGGGCAGGTAGACGCCCTTTCCTCCGGCGAGCCCGGCGGCCTTGATGACCGGCGCGTCGTCGCGGGAGTCGAGGTACCGTTTGGCTTCCTCGGCTCTGCGGAAAACACGGGCCTCGGCCGTGGGGATTGACGCGGCCCGCATCATGTCCTTGGCCCAAGCCTTGTCGGCTTCGAGCCGGGCGGCGGCCTTGTCCGGGCCGAAGACGACGCGCCCGGGTTTCGAGAGCGCGTCAGCGATGCCGTCGGCAAGGGGCTGCTCCGGCCCGACCACGACGAGGTTCACGCCGTGCTTCTCGCAGAACAGGTCGAGTCGGTAGACCTCGCGCATCGAGAAGGCATGGTCGATGGGCTTGCAGAGCCGCGCGAGCCCCGCGTTGCCCGGGTGGGTGGTGTAGATGGCTTTCACGCGCGGCGATTCGCGCAATTTCCACGCGAGGGCGTGCTCGCGCCCCCCGCCGCCGATCAGCAGCACGTTCAGGGCGTCGGGGAGTTGCGGCGGGCGTCGTTTAGCCATGGGCGGCGATGATAGACACCCCCGCTGCGCCCACGGCGCCACCGGCCCCCGATGCGCCCCCGATGCGCCCGCGCCTCATCGCTGCGACGGTTTCATCTCAAGTCAGGGTGACTGGATTCGAACCAGCGGCCTCCACGACCCAAACGCGGCGCTCTACCAAACTGAGCTACACCCTGAGAATGCTCTCACAAACCCGCTCGCGGACCGAAATCGCCCCGAGCGGCGTGCCAACAATGCCCGGAGACACGATGGTAGCCCGTCCCGGTCCGCTCTCCCGCAACCTCCGGGCCGCCGGGCGATTCATTGAAGGAAGACAGGGCGGCGGCGAACCTCGCCGTGCGCTCGCGGGCGACACGCCCGAAGCGAAGCGGAAGACCAGGTCGCGCCCACACTGCGCGCCCCCAACAGGCGAGGAACTCATGGGAGCAGTCGGCACCGCCATCAAGTGGACGATCGGCAGCGTGGTCGTCATCGGCGTCATCGGCGGCGTGGGGGCGATGCTGCTCGCGCCGAAGATCAAGGCCCAGATGGAACTCGCCCGCGGCGGGGGGACGGGCGTCGAGGTCCGCGCCGAGCCGGTCAACACCGGCTCGCTGGTGCGCACCGTCAGCGCGCCGGGGTTCCTCGAGCCGGTCACCAAGGTCTCCATCAGCGCGCGCATCAGCGCCCAGATCACCGACCTTCCCTTCGAGGAGGGCGACTCGGTGAACTCGGGCGACGTCGTGGTCCGCCTCGACAACGCGGACCTCCTCGCCCAGCTCGCCAGCAGCGAGGCGTCGCTCCTCGCCGAGCAGGCCCGCCTCGACGGCGCCCGCGCGACGTTCATCAACGCCGTCGCCGAGTGGGAACGCAGCCAGCAGTTGTACGCCACCAACGACGTGGCGAAGTCCACGCTCGAGCAGGCCGAGGCGGAGAAACTCCGCGCCCAGTCCAACCTGCGCGCCACCGAAGCGGCGATCGAGATGGCCAAGGCCGGCATCCAGCGCATCCGCGAGGACCTGCGCTACGCCGAGATCACCTCCCCCATCACGGGCATCGTCACGATGCTCAACGCCGAGGAAGGCGAGATCGTCATCACGGGCACGATGAACAACGCGGGCACCGTGATCATGGAGATCGCCGACCTCTCCGAGATGATTGTCAAGGTCGAGTGCGACGAGACCGACATCGCCGACGTCCGCATCGGCCAGCGGGCCCAGGTGTTCCTCACCGCCTACCCGGACGAGACGTTCGACGGCACCGTCCGCCACATCGCGCTCAAGAGCACCACGGCGCGCAACGGCAGCGACGTGTTCGTCGTTGAGGTGCTCGTCGACACGCAGGGGCGCACGCTGTACTCGGGGCTCAACGCCAGCGTCGACATCGAGGTCGAGACGCTCGACGGCGTGATGCTCGCGCCCAGCCAGGCCGTCCTTGACAAGCGCATCGACGAACTGCCCGACGAGATCATCCGGGACAACCCGGTCGTCGACAACCAGAAGACGTTCGCGCGCATCGTGTATGAGATCCGGGACGGCAAGGCCCACGCCGTGCCCGTGCGGACCGGCCCGAGCGACCTTCGGACCACCGCGCTCATGGCGGGCGTCGACACCGGCGCGCAGATCATCACCGGGCCGTACAAGGCGCTGGGCAACCTGAAGCACGGCGACGCGGTCCGCCTCGCCGACGCATCGACGCCGCAGACCGAGACCGACGAGCCGGCCGACGCGCAGGCCGAGTCGGACGAAGAGACGCAGAGCGAGACTGACGCGAACACGGAGCGCGCCTCGCGATGACCGCTGTCGCCACGTCCAACCCGAGCGCGGCCAAACGCGGACGCCCCGCCGCGCACGCGGCCGACGCGGGCAGGCCGCACGCGGCGATCGAGGTCCGCGGCCTGCGGAAGATCTACAAGATCGGCGTCGAACGCGTGCACGCGCTCGCGGGCGTCAGCATCCGCATCGAGCGCAACGAGTTCGTCGCGATCATGGGGTCGTCGGGCTCGGGCAAGTCGACGCTCATGAACATCCTGGGCTGCCTCGATCGCCCCACCGCCGGGCACTACATCCTCAACGGCAAGCCGACCCACAAGATGAGCGCGTCGGAACTCGCGACGGCGCGGAACCGTGAGATCGGTTTCGTGTTCCAGTCGTTCGAATTGCTTTCGCGGGCCACCGCGCTCAAGAACGTGATGCTCCCGCTGATCTACTCGAACCGGCGCTGGTGGAAGGCCCGTCGCCTGGCGAAGGAAGCGCTGGAGCGCGTCGGCTTGGGCGAGCGACTGCACCATCGCCCGAACCAACTCTCCGGCGGCCAGCGCCAGCGCGTCGCGATCGCCCGCGCCCTGGTCAACCAGCCGAGCATGATCCTCGCCGACGAGCCGACCGGCAACCTCGACAGCAAGACCACGGAAGAGATCATCTCGCTCTTCAAGAAACTGCACGAAGAAGGCCAGACCATCGTGATCGTCACCCACGAGGAGGACGTCGCGGGCCGCGCCGACCGGATCATCCGCCTGCGCGACGGCAAGGTCTTCTCCGACATGTCCTCGAAGGATGACCCGATCCACCGCGAATGGATCGAGGCCGCCGCGCGGAGCCTGCACGCCACCCACGGCGCCGCCGACGACGCGGACGCCGGCGACGCTACGGATGAGGAGACCGCCTGATGTTCCTTGTGCGTGTGCTCATGCAGACCGTCGCGCTGGCGCTGGGGCAGATCCGCGCGAACTTCGGGCGCGCCCTGCTTACGTCGCTGGGCATCATCATCGGCGTGGGCTCGGTCACCGCGGTCATCGCTGGCCTCACGGGCATGCGCGGGTACGTGCTCAGCGAGTTCGAGACCTTCGGCGCCAAGAAGGTGTTCATCGACGGGCGCGTGCCGCGCGAACTACGGAACAAACTCGACTGGGACGAGGTCTCGCTGACCCTCGACGAGGTCAACGACATCCGCGAGCACTGCCCCTCGATCGCGCGGATCACGCCGGTCATGTGGAACTCGTTCGAGGTGCGCAACGGCGAGTTTGTCGCTCCCGGCGCGCCCGTGCAGGGCATCTGGCCCGACTGGCACGCGATCGAGGCGCGGACCGTCACGTTCGGGCGGCCGTTCAACTCCATCGACGAGCAGGACGCCCGCTACGTCTGCCTGGTCAACGACAAGGCGATCGAGGAACTGAACCTCGACCGCGACCCGACGGGCGACTTCATCCTGCTCAACGGGCGGCGCTTCCTGATCGTGGGCGTCGTCGAGACCAAGGAACTCGGCGCGATGTTCGGCGGCGGGGACTCGCAGGTCGAGGTCTTCATCCCCTTCTCGACGTCCCAGCGCATGTCGCCGTGGCGGGACATCTCGTACTCGATCGCCGAACTCACGACCCCCGACGCCGCGGACGACGCGCGGGCGGAGGTCGGGTTCGTGCTGCGCAATCTGCGCAAACTCCCCCCCGACTGGCCCGACACGTTCCAGGTCGAGGTGCTCCAGCAATTCATCGACCAGTTCAACGGGCTCGCGGCGGGCATCACCGCCATCGCTGGCGGCGTGGTGAGCATCTCCCTGCTCGTCGGCGGCGTGGGCATCATGAACATCATGCTCGTGTCGGTCAGCGAGCGGACGCGCGAGATCGGCCTTCGCAAGGCCGTCGGCGCGAAGTCGGGCATCATCCTGCTCCAGTTCCTCGTCGAGGCGATCGTGCTGTGCGTCGCGGGCGGCGTGGTGGGGCTGGCGCTGGGTCAGGCGCTGACGCTCGCCCTGCAGAACCTCCCCGACGCGAACCTCTCCGAGGCCCATATTCCCGGGTGGGCGATTACACTCGCGTTCGTGTTCAGCGCCGCCGTCGGCGTGATCTTCGGCATGTTCCCGGCCATCAAGGCCGCCCGGCTCGACCCCATCGAGGCCCTTCGGCATGAATGAACCTACCCGGTCGCGCGCTCTCTCCCGCTGTCGTTGCGCGCTCGCCTGCTCCGCCGGCGCGATCGTCGCGCTCAGTGGCTGCGCCAAGAGCCCGTTCCAGACCTATGAGGACGACCTCGGCCCGCGCGTGAGTCTCTCGCGCCTGCGGCAGGTCGACCGTTTCGGCGCGGAGCAGTACCTCGCGCCGCCCGACCAGCAGAACCCGCAGATCGGGGAGACGCCTGTCGTGCCCGACGTGTTCGCCGGGCTCGACCGCGTGGACGTCACGATCGAGCAGGCGCGGGCATGGACGCTCGCGAACAACCTGAGTCTGCAGGCGACGCTCATCGATCCCGCGATCGCCAACCAGCGCATCACCGCGGAGGAAGGCGCGTTCGACACGGTCATCTTCGCCAACGCCAGTTACGGGAAGACCGATCAGCCGACGGCCACGCAGCTTGAGGGCTCGCAGATCGAAAACGCGACGTTCACGCCGGGCGTGCGCATTCCCCTGCGCTCGGGCGGGACCATCACGTTCGATCTGCCGATGGACCGGGTGGACACGAACAACCAGTTCTCGACGCTCAATCCGGCGTTCGAGGTGGACGGGCGGTTCTCGATCAGCCAGCCGCTGCTGCGCAACGCGGGTCGCCGCGTCGCGACCTACGGGATCCGCGTCGCGGCGCTGAACCAGCAGATCAGCGAGGCGCGGACGAAACTCGAGGTGATCCGCCAACTCGCCGACGCGGACCGGGCGTACTGGCGCCTCTACGCCGCGCAGGAAGCCCTCGACGTCCGCCGGTTGCAGTACGACCTTGCGCGCGAGCAACTCGAGACGTCGCGTCGGCGCGTCGACGCGGGCGACCTGCCCGAAGTCGAAGTGACGCGCGCAGAGAGCGGGCTGGCGTCGACGCTCGAGCAGATCACCGGCGCGCAGAACCTGATCGCGGAGCGGGAGCGCGAACTGAAGCGCGTGATGAACGCGCCGGGGCTGGACATCGCGACCGCGACCTACCTCGTGCCGGAGACCGCGCCCGATCCCGTCCGTTACGACTTCGACTACGCCGACCTGGCGGATCGCGCGGTCGAGCACCGCATGGAACTGCTGGAACTCGAGCTGCAACTCGCGATCGACGAGAGCACGATCGCGCTGCGCAAGAACGCGACGCTCCCGCTGTTCACGCTGGACTACTCGGCGGTGACCAACGGGCTGGGCGACTCGTGGTCGGGCGCGAGCGGGCAGGCGGGCGACCTTGACTACATCGATCACTTCGTGCGGGCCCAGTTCGAGATGCCCCTGGGCAACCAGACCGCGAACGCGAACCTGCGTGAGGCCGTCCTGCTACGCGTGCAGCGGCTCTCGACCCGCGAGGCCCGGCGGCAGTCGATCCGCGAGGAGACGCTGAACGCCGCGGACCGCGTGCGGGCCGCGTGGGGGCGGATCCTCGCGTCCCGGCTCTCGGTCATCACCGCGACCCGGACGTTGGATGCGGAGCGGCGTCAGTTCGACGTGGGGGCGCGCACCAGCACGGACGTCCTGAACGCCTCGACGGACCTCGCCGACGCGCGGCTCATCGAGATCCAGGCGCTCACGGACTACCAGATCGCGCTGGTCGACCTTGCGTTCGCGACGGGAACTACTCTCGGCGCGGCAAGGGTGAACTGGGCGCCGATCGATCCGACCGACTCGCCGCCCCCGGACTTCCCGAGCGAGCAGGAGAACGCGATCCTCGGGCTGCGCCTGCCGACCAAGTCCGAGTAACGGCGCCCGGGGGCACTCGAGCGTCCTCCTAGCCCGGAAACATCCGCCCGCGCCCGCTACACTCGGGGCCTGTTCCCCGGAGCCCCCGGCTCCCAGCGCGGAGTGCCCGATGACCGCCGTCACGATGTCGACCCTGAGCATGACGCCCCTGCCCCCTTCGCCGGGCGACCTCGAGGCCTACCTGCCTGTCCTGGTGATCGTGCTGATGGCGATCGTCTTCGGCGTCGCGAACGTGGTGGGCACCATGCTCATCGGCCCGCGCCGTTCGGGCCCGGTGAAGGAGATGCCGTACGAGTCCGGCATGAACCCGCTGGGCGGGGCCCGGAAGCGGTTCAACGTCCGCTTCTACATTCTGGCGATGACCTTCCTGGTCTTCGACGTCGAGGTCATCTTCCTCTACCCGTGGGCGGCGACGTTCGGGCAGATCGGCCCCAACACCGACGAGACGTTCGTCTTCCTCGGGCGGGCCCTGTTCTTCCTGCTCACGACGGTCATCGCGTACGTGTACGCGTACCGCAAGGGCGTCTTCCGCTTCGACTGATCGAAGTTAATTACAGCGTGTGTTTTTCCGGACTACCGGTTTTCATGTCGCGTACCGGCATGGTCTTATCTCCGTGGATATTCCGGTCGATGCTCGTCGCGTTCCTCGAACCCTGACGTGCGACGGAGCGTGCAATGACGACCGGGACGCAGCAACCCGCATCCAAACCGTGGCCCGACCTTGGGGCCGTCATCGACAAGCGACTCCTTGACCTCGCGTTCCAGCCGATCGTTCGGCTGACGACGGGCGAGATCGTGGCCGTCGAAGCGCTCACGCGTCCGCACGCGGAGACGGGGTTCCCCAACCCCGGTGTGCTGTTCGCGGCGGCCGAGGCCTTCGGGCGCTCGTGGGATCTCGAGAAAGTCGTGCGCGAGCGGCTGGCCGAAGAAGTGCGCGGGCTGCCCGAGGGGCGGATGCTGTTCTTCAACACCAGCCCGCAGGTCTTCGCTGACGAGCGCTACCCCGACGAGATCGAGCGCTTCCGCGAGGCGAGCGGGCTCGACCCCTCGCGGTTCGTGCTGGAGATCACCGAGCGCGCCGAGTGCGGTGACTCGGACATTCTTTCCCGCAACGCGCTCGAACTCCGCGCCAGGGGCTACCAGGTCGCGATCGACGACATGGGCGCGGGCAGCAGCGGGCTGAACAGGATCATGTCGCTGCGGCCTTCGTGGCTCAAACTCGACCGCGAATTGGCCCGCGACATCGATAGCGACGCGTACCGCCAGAACCTCATCCGTTTCCTCGGCTATTTCACGCGCCTGGGCGGCGCGCGGCTCATCGCGGAGGGCGTGGAGCGCATCGAGGAACTGAGCACGCTGTTCGACCTCGGCGCCGACTGCGTGCAGGGGTTCGTGCTCGCCAAGCCCGGCGCGGTGGATCAGGAACTGGATCCGGCCCTCGTGTCGTGGATGCGCGAGCGCGGCGCGAGCGCGGCGCACGAGACGAGTTACGTCGAGCATCTGGGCAGCATCGAGCCGCTCTCGCTTCCGGTGTCCGCGTGCCGGACCGCGCCGATGCCCAGCGTCGAGCCGCTCGACATCCACACCTCGATCGCGACGGCGCTGGCCGTGCTCGCCGATCTGCCCGTGATCGAACAGATGGCGCCCGTGCCGGCGCGCGGGGCGAACGGCACGCGGATGGCGGTGCGCGCGTCCGACCTGATCCGGGCCGCGGCGAAGCAACTGGGCGAGGAGGCCAAGCACAGTTCGCCGATGTTCGCGATGCCCGACAGTTTCGCGTGCGATCTGGCGATGCACGAGCGGATCGCCGGCGCGAGCGACGCCGACGCGGCGATCATCGATATCCGGCGCATGGCCGAGTACAACGCGGCCGTGGGCCACGATCTCGGCGACGTGCTGCTCCGGCACCTCGCGTCGATCCTGCGGTCCGCGGCGTCCGGCGTGCCCGGGACGTTCGTGGGCCACCTAGGCGACGACCGGTTCCTGCTCATCGCGCGCCCGATGGCGCTCGGCGATCTTGTCGAGGACCTCGTGCTGCGGTTCGACCGCGCGAGCGTGCGGTACGCCTCGCCCGGGAACGCGTGGAAGGACGCTGGGGCCGCGGCGACAACCGAACCCTGGCTGACCGCCCCCTCCCTGCGCGTGCTGGTGATGCCCGGCGTGTTCCGTCTGGTCGCGACGCCGCGCGAGGTGCGGAGGATCGCCGATCGTGCGCACGACTCGGTCGTGACCAAGACGCTGGGCGGGTCGAGTCTCAGCGTGCTGGCGCCTGAGGAGATGTGCCGCGCGGACGCGGGCCACACGGCGGGGAGCATCCAGCGCGAAGCGGCCTGAGGAAGCGTTCCGGCGTACCCTTCGGGGGATGCCCGCGCCGAACCCAGCCACGAAACGAACCTCGTCGACGGCCCCCCGGGTCTACGCGGGCGCGGTGGCCTTCGCGTGCCTCGCGCTGCTGGTGATCGGGGCCCGCCTCGCTCCGGATGCCGCGGGGCACGGGACGCACACGCAACTCGGGCTGCCCCCCTGCGCGTTCGCGGCGACGCTCGGCAAGCCCTGCGCGACGTGCGGGATGACGACGGCGGTGTCGACGGCTTCTTCGGGGAACCTGCTGGAGGCCCTCGCCGTACAGCCCTTCGGCGCCGGGCTCGCCCTGACGGCGGCGGCGGCGTTCTGGATCGCCCTCTACGTCGCCCTGACCGGCTCTCGCGTGTGGAAAGCGGCCGCTCCGCTGCTGCGAACCCGCCCCATGCTCGTCGTGGTGGGGTTGCTCGTGGCTTCCTGGGTGTACAAGATCATCGTGTGGACACCGTGAGCAAATCAACCCGTCGAACCCTGCTGCTCGCCTCCGCCGCGCTGGCCCTGCCCGCGCTGGCGTCGATGTCGGGGTGCTGGGTGCCGCTGGCCGTGGGCGGCATGGTGGAGTCGTACAAAGAAAGCAGCACGCGCGAGGTGCCCGCGGACTATCTCGGTCTGCAGGGCAAGTCGTTCGCCGTGGTCGTCGCCGCGGACCGCGCCATCCAGGCGCAGTTCCCCGGGATCGTTCCCCAACTGGTCGCGCGCGTGAGCGAGCGGCTTCGCGCCGAGTCCGGCGCGAGCGGGTACGTGCCCCCCGGGATCATGATCAACTACATGAATCAGAAGCCTCGCTGGGTGGCGCTGACCTACAGCGAACTCGCGGAGGAACTGGGTGTCGAGCGGCTGGTGTTCATCGACCTGACGGAGTTCCGCCTCAACGAGCCGGGCAACCAGTTCGTCTGGGAGGGCATCGCCGCGGCGACCGTCGGCGTGGCCGAGATGGAATCGTTCGCGCCCGATGAGTTCTCGTACCGGCGTGAACTGCGCGTGGACTTCCCCGACGGCAAGGGGTTCACGTCGAACGATTTCGGCGGGGACGTGGTGCAGTCGCGCCTGCTGAACCGGATCACCGACCGCATCACGTGGCTCTTCTACAACCACCAGGAGCCGTACTACCCCGATTATTGAGCCGATGACGACGCTCCACGCACGCAACACGGTCCGCACGCTCCTCGCCGCCGCGCTCGGCGCAGCGATGCTGATTCCCGCGGGGTGCAACTACCTTGCGCCGGCGGTGATCCTGCTGACCCCCCCGCCCAGCCGGGACGCGCAGTTCACGCTCGACAAGCAGCGCGTGGCGGTGGTGTTCATCGACGACCCGCAGAACAAGGCGCCGCGGCGCTCGCTTCGCGCGATCATGGGGCAGACCGCGGAGCAGACGCTCATAGCCAAGGGCGTGATGCCCTCGAACATGCTCATCCCCTCGCAGACGGCGATGCAGTTGACGTCGCGCGAGAGCGACTCGAACAAGTTCAGCATCGTCGACGTGGGGCGCACGCTCGGCGCCGACGTGGTGATCTACGCGAAACTCGAGGGCTTCGGGCTTTCGACCGACGGCGTGACGCTCAAGCCCTACGCGGTTGCGCAGGTGCGCGTGCTGGACGCGGCGAACAACATGCGGCTCTGGCCGGAGGCCGGAACGGATTACCCGGTGGTGTACGAGGGCCCGCAGCAGGCGGGCGAGACTCCCGGGATGGGCACCGCGCGGGCCGAGGCGGAACGCAAACTCGCGGAGCGGCTGGGGCTCGAGATCGCGCGGGTGTTCTTCAAGCACGAGATCGAGCGCGAATCGCCGTCGGGGTTCAACTGATGCCCGGTCCGGCGCTGATCCGCTTCGTGGCCCCCAAGGGCGATCGGGTCCGGGCGACGCAGGCCGGGTACGTCGTGGGCCTGCTCGACGTCGCGGGGTACGACGTGCGCGGCGAACTGCCGGCCGACTCGCTCGAGTTCGCGAAGGCGATCAAGATTCTGGGGATCACCAAACGCGACGGGCTGATCGTGCGCGACGGCACGCGGCCGCCGGAAGTGTCGTCGACGATCTACGTGGAGATGGGCTCGAACGACGAGCGTCCCGAGCGGTCGCTGTTGCGGGCTCCCGGCGCGGGGACTGAGGGCGACCCGATCCTGCACGACGGCGACCCGATCGCGACGGGGCGCGCGATTCTCGCGGCGGCGAGCGTTCCTGAATCGCACGCGCCGCGGCGCTGACGTTCATTCCGCGGGAGGCGCGGCGACGGACGCGTTGTCGTTCACGTCCGCGTCTTCGGCCGGGCCGGGGACGAGGTTCGAGCGCGGCTCCTCGCCCAGGCGTTCCACCGCGAGCCGGACGACGGAATCGGCGACGTCGATGCGCACGCCCTGGGGCGGCTGGCCGAGCATCCCGTCGCGGAGCGTGGCGATCGACGCCTGCTTCTCGGTGATGCCGCGGTCGAGATCGTCGCTGGAGAGCGAGAGCACGGCGACGAGGCGGACCTCGTTGCTTCGCAGCCGCGCGATGAACTCCGAAGGACCGACGACCTCGATGTTGCGGACGAACAGGTCTTCGGGCGGGATGCGGACGTTCCAGCGTCCGGCCTCGGTCGGGGGCAGGAGCACCTGCACCGGCGCGGAGGGGACGGTGATGGACGCGGTGTCGCGGCGGACGGTGATCTCGACGATTGCCTCGGCGGGCGTGATGCGCATCGTGCCGCCGTTGGGTGTGATGCCCGCGGGCAGGGAGAGCGTCGCGCGGACGCGCTGGGTTGCGCCGCGGCGCGCGGTGTCGATGTCCGAGGGGTCGACGCGGGCGAGGACGAAGACGCCCCCGCTGAGGGCGTCGAGTTGCTCGGCGACGGCGCGCGAGACGAGCACAGAGGCGGTGGCGGGTTCGGCGCGCGGGGGCTGCTCGAGGTCGGTGCCGGCGGGCGCGGCGCGGACCGGGACGTTCTCGAAGCGGCGCAGGGCGTCGACGCGGAGAC
>JBQLZI010000034.1:0-14048 GCA_052168195.1 Phycisphaerales bacterium | reverse complement strand
TAGGTCGGAATGCCGGTCTCCCGGACGTAGTCCGCCGCCGCCGCCGCGCCGGTCCTGACCGACGGTGTTGACGGGGGCCTTGGCCTTCTCGCCGCCGGCGGTGGGCACGGCGCGGAGGAACGCCTTGCCACGGGAGACCTTCTCTTCGACCTCGGACTCGCCGAGGGAGACGCCGCGGAGCGCCTCGATGGTCTCCTTGGGCTGAAGGTGCTCGAGGGCGGCGAAGGTCGCCTTGATGATGTTCTGCGGGTTGGCCGAGCCGAAGGACTTGGTCATGCAGTCGGTGACGCCGACCATCTCGAGCACGGCGCGGACCGCGGCGCCCGCGACGACGCCCGTACCGGGCGACGCGGGGATCAGGCGCACGTGGGAGGCGCCGAAGCGGCCCTCGGCCTGGTGCGGGATCGTGCCGCCGAAGAGTTGCATCTTGCGCATGCTCTTCTTGGCTTCCTTCTGCGCCTTCTCGATGGCGGGCGGGACCTCGTTGGCCTTGCCGTAGCCGAAGCCGACGCGACCGCGACGATCGCCGACCACGACGAGCGCGTTGAAGGAGAAACGCCGACCGCCCTTCACCGTCGCCGCGGTGCGGGAGACGTTGATGGTCGTGCTTTCAAGATGTGAAGCTTCGTCGAGCAACTCGGCCATAGGTCTGCCTGTCGGATGAGCCGGCGTGTTCGTCGCCTGGCGTTGCGTTGGGTCTCGGTCGGTTCACGCCCGGCGCGGGGTTCGCGTCCGGGAAGGGGTCGTACTCAGAACTGCAGGCCGCCTTCGCGGGCGGCGTCGGCCAGGGCCTTGACCCGGCCGTGGTAGCGGAAGCCGGCGCGGTCGAAGACCACTGCGGAGACGCCGGCGGCCTTGGCGCGCTCGGCGATGGTCTTGCCGACCGCCTTGGCCGCCTCGACGTTGCCGGTGGCGCCGTCCTTGAGGTCGGCGCTGGAGGCGGCGGCGAGGGTCTTGCCGGCCAGGTCGTCGATGACCTGCACGTAGATGTGGTTGAGCGACTTGAAGACGCTCAGGCGCGGGCGGTCCGGCGTGCCGCGGATGCGCTTGCGCATCCCCATGCGGCGGCGGACCCGGCGTCGTGCTTTGGCTTTGTTCGCGTTCATCGGTCTGCCTCGAAAGCCCGTCGTCGTCGCGCGACGCGGGGGATGTTCCGAAAGTGGTTCAGGAGCCGAAGGCCTTGCCTTCCTTGCGGCGGATGGTCTCGTCGGCGTACTTGATGCCCTTGCCGTTGTACGGCTCGGGCTTGCGGAGCGCGCGGACTTCGGCGGCGAACTGGCCGACGGCCTGCTTGTCGGCGCCGGACACCTTGATCTGGTTCTTCTCGACGGTCACGGTCACGCTGGAGGGGATCTCCTTGGTGATCGTGTTCGCGAAGCCCAGTTTCAGGTTGAGCTTGTTGCCAGCGAGGGTCGCGCCCCAGCCCACGCCGTTGACCTCGAGCGTCTTCTCGTAGCCCTTCGTGACGCCGACGATCATGTTGTTCAGGTGCGCGCGGGTCGTGCCCCAGAACGCGCGGATCGCGCGGTCATCGGCGGACTTCTCGTCGACCTCGACCGTGACGTGCTTGGCGTTGTCGTCGACAACGACGCTGACCTCGGGTCGGTGGGTCATCTCGAGTTTCTTGCCCGACTTCTCGATCACGACCTTGCGATCGCCCTCGACCTTGACGGTCACCCCCGAGGGGATGGCGACGGGCTTTTTGCCGATGCGGCTCATGGGAGACTCCTGACGATCCTGAAACGGCTGGGGTTGAGGGGGCTCTGGTAGGCGGTGTTGACGAAGGGTTATTCGATGACGCAGAGCACTTCGCCGCCCACGCGCTTCTCGCGGCACTGGCGGTCGCTCAGCACGCCCTGCGAGGTGCTGACGATGGCGATGCCCAGGCCCTGGAGCGGGCGGGGCAGTTCGTCGGCGCCGCGATAGACGCGACGGCCGGGCTTGGACTCGCGGGTGAGGGAGTTGAGGACGGTCTCGCCGTGCGGGCCGTACTTCAACTTGACGCGGATCTCGCCCTGACGGCCGTCGTCGATGACATCGTAGCCGGCGATGTAGCCCTCCTGCTGCAGGACTTCCGCGATGCCGCGGTTGACCTTGGAGTTGTTGCACATCACGGTCTTCTTGCGCCCGCGCAGGCCGTTGCGGATGCGGGTCAGCATGTCAGCGATGGGGTCGCTCAGGGCCATGGTCGGTTCCCACTCAGGTGGCGGCCGTGTGTGTCCGGCCGGGGTTGCTCGTCGCGAGTCGTTGTCGGATCAGGAAACGGGTGAGGCGGTGAAGGGTCGGATCACCAGGAGGCCTTGCGCATGCCGGGGATCTTGCCCTCGAGGGCGAGTTTCCGGAGCATGATTCGGCTGATGCGGAACTTGCGGTACACGCCGCGCGAACGCCCGGTGATCTCGCACCGGCGAACGATGCGGGTGGAGTACTTCGGGGTCCGCTTGCTCTTGGCGATCTGCGCCTTGGTGGCCATAGTGCTTCCTTACGGTCTCAATCGGGTGTCAGCGCTGCTGCGCCTCTTCGGGCTTGCGGAAGGGCATGCCGAGTTTTTCGAGAACGAAACGGGTCTTCTTGGGGTCGGAGTTCTTGAAGCAGATGTTGATGTTCATCCCGTGGGTGAACGTGGCGCGGGTCATGTCGACCTCGGGGAACACGCCCTGCTCGGTGACGCCGACGGCGTAGTTGCCGGCGTTGTCGAACGACTTGTCCGGCACGCCGCGGAAGTCCTTAATGCGCGGCGCGGCGAGGTTGATGAAGCGGTCGAGGAAGTGCCACATCCGCTCGCGGCGAAGGGTGACGATCGCCGCGGTCTCCGAGCCCTCGCGGACCTTGAAGTTCGCGACCGACTTCTTGGCCTTCACGACGATGGGCTTCTGGCCCGTGATCGTGGTGAGGGTCTCGATGACGGTGGAGCGGACGTTGGGGGGCAGCTTCATGCCGTCGATGTGCCGACCCATGTTGACGTTGACGACGATCTTCTCGAGCTTCGGCGCCGCCATCACGTTGGAGACGCCGAACTCGTCCATGACCGCCTTGCGGATCTCGTTGCGGTACATGTCGCGCAGGCGCGGGGGGACGGCGGGGCCGGCGTCGGCCTCGGCGTGGTCGCCCTTTGGTGCTTTGTTCTTGGCCATGGGTCTGCTCTTGGTTCGACGCCCGCGGGAGATCGCGGCGTGATGCGTGATTCGGGGTGGGTGCTCAGGCCTTCTTGGAGCGCGGGCCGCGGACGGAGGAGAGTTCCTTGCCGCCGACGACGGCGACGCGGGCCTTGCTTCCGTCCTTCTTGACGGGGAAGCGCACGCGGGTGGGCTTGCCGTCGACGGCGGGGCTGACGTTGGAGATGTGGAAGGACCGGTCGAGCGCGACCTGGCCGCCCTGCGGGTTCTCGCGAGTGGGGCGCAGGGTCTTGACGAGCGGCTTGCGCTTGATGCCGTCGTAGACGGACGAGGCGAACTTCACGTAGACGCGGTCGTTGTCGCCGTCGACGCGGACGATCTCGCCCTGGGCGCCTCGGAAGTTGCCGGCGGTGACGACGACGCTGTCGCCTTTACGGACGTGGCGTGGCATGTCAGACGACCTCCGAAGCGAGGGACACGATCTTCATGTAGTTCTTCTCGCGGAGTTCGCGGGCGACGGCGCCGAAGATGCGCGTGCCGCGCGGGTTGCCGTCCGCGTTGATCAGAACGACGGCGTTCTCGTCGAAGCGGACGTACGAGCCGTCGTCGCGCTTGGTCGGGTAGGAGGTGCGGACGACGACGGCCTTGACGATGTCGCCGGCCTTCACGTCCGCGCCCGGCAGGGCCTTCTTGACCGAGCACACGACGCGGTCGCCCACGCCGGCGGTGCGGCGGGTGAACTGCCCGCGGCCGGTCGAGCCGCCGAGCACGCGGATCACGTAGGCGATCTTGGCGCCCGAGTTGTCCGCGACTTCACACCTGGATTCTGCTTGGATCATTGGGTTGCTTCGCTTTCCGCGGGTCCCCGGCGTTCACGTGCCGGTGGGGTGCGGGTGGTACGGCGTGGAAACTCGGTCAGTCCTGGGGCGCCGCCTCGACGACGCGGAGGATCTGCCAGGACTTGGTCTTGCTCATTCGGCGGCAGGGCGCGATCTCGACGCGGTCGCCGGCCTTGCTCAGGTTGGTCTCGTCGTGGGCCTGCACGGCGGTGCGGTTCTTGACGTACTTGCCGTACTTGGGGTGCTTCGAGACGAACTCGATGACGACGCGGCGGGTCTTGGCGTTGCGATCGGACTCGACGACGCCGATCTGCGAACCCTTGACCTTGCCGGTCTCGGTGACGGTCACGGTGGCTGCGGTCTGGGCTGCGCTCATGCGGTCGCCTTCTGCTGACGGGCGTTCTGCTCGGTCTGGATCCGGGCGATCTGCCGGCGGACGCGGGTGAACTGCGAGGGGTCTGCGATCTTCTCGGTGACGGCCTGGGTGCGGAGTTCGTAGAGCCGCTCGCGGAGCTTGGTGAGCTCGATGCCGAGTTCGGCGTCTTTCATCTTCCGCACTTCGGCGGCGAGTTCGGTGGTCTTCTTGGCCATTGGGTGGGGCTCGCTCTGGTTGGTTCTCAGGCGCCCACGCGGCGGTGGACGAACCGGCACTTGACCGGCATCTTCATCGCGATGCGGACCATCGCCTTGCGGGCGAGATCCTCGGGGACGCCGCCGACCTCGTAGAGGATCGTGCCGGGCTTGACGCGCGCCGCCCAGTAGTCCACGTCCGCCTTGCCCTTACCCATGCGGGTCTCGAGGGGCTTCTTGGAGATGGGCTTGTCGGGGAAGACGCGGATGTACATCTGACCTTCGCGCTTCAGGAAGTGCTGGGCGGCGATGCGGCCGGCCTCGAGCTGACGAGCCGTGACCCAGGCGCCGTCAAGGGACTGCAGGCCGAAGTCGCCGAACGCGACGTAGTTGCCCTTCGTCGCCTTGCGGTCGCGGACGCGGCGCATCTCCTTGCGGAACTTGACTCTCTTGGGCATCCGAGGCATCGGACGGAACTCCTGAAGTCACGCGGCGTGCTGGGCCGCGGGTGAATCGTGCAGACGGTGGACTTAGCGGCGGCCTCGGGCGCGGGCGCGGGCGCCGGCGGCCTTGGATTCGGACTCGGAAGGATCCTCCGGCACGTCGCCGTAGAGACCCGTGTAGACCCAGACCTTGACGCCGATCTGGCCGGCGGTGGTGAGCGACTCGGCGAAGCCGTAGTCGATGCGGGCCTGGAGGGTGGACAGGGGCAGCGAGCCGAGGCGGACGTCGAGGACGCGGGACATCTCGGCGCCGCCGAGACGGCCGGAGATGCGGATGCGCACGCCCTTGGCGCCCGACTGCATGGCGGCCTCGGCGCGCATCTTGACGACGCGGCGGAAGGAGGCGCGCTTCTTGAGCTGCTCGGCGATGCCCTCGCCGATGAGCTGCGCGTTGAGGTCGGGGTTCTTGATCTCGATGATGCTCATCGAGACCTTGCGCCCGGTCATGTACTGCAGCTCTTCGGTGAGGCGCTCGACCTCGGCGCCCTTGGGGCCGATGACCAGGCCGGGGCGGGCGGTCTTCACGAGGATCTTGAGTTCCTCGCGGGTGCGCTCGATGTTGATGTCGGAGACGGCGGCGAAGGGCGGCGTGCGGTTGAGGCGCTTATCGAGGAACTCGCGGATCTTGTAGTCCTCGATGAGCAACTCGCCGAACAGCGCCTTGGGCGCGTACCAGCGGCTCTTGTGGGGCTCGGTGATGCCGACGCGAAGGCCGTACGGGTGGGTCTTCTGTCCCATTGCTTAGCGTTCCTCCACGCCGACGACGATGTGCGACATGCGCTTGCGGATGGTGTGGGCGCGGCCGCGGTCCTTGGGGTGGAACCGCTTCATGGTGGGGCCGCCGTCGACGCGCGACTCGGCGACGAAGAGGGCGCCGACGTCGGCGTTGCCCTGCTCGGCGTCGGCGATCGCGGCCGACAGTGTCTTGCGGACATCGACGGCCGCGCGCTTGGGGCTGAACTGCAGGGTCGACAGGGCACGCTCGACGGGCATGCCGCGGATCATGTCAGCGACGAGGCGGGCCTTGCGGGCAGAGCCGCGGACGAAGTCGGCCTGGCTGGTGAAGCGCACGAACTGGGATGGCTCGGCGCCGATCGCCTGGGCGATGGCCTGCACATGGCGCGACTTGAGGCGCGGGTGGTTGCGTGCGGCGAGCCAGTTGTTGACGGCGGAGTGTGCGTCGCGGTGGCTCATGCCGGTGGCCTCGACGGCGTGCGCGAGCGCGTCGCGAGACACGCCGGCCCGTTCGGCAAGACGCTTCAGTTTGTCGGGGTTGATGACCACTGGGTCGTTCCTGCTTGGTCTCTGCGGTCGCGTTCGGGCGGCCGCGTGATGGATCGAACGGACGGGGCGCGCCTCAGCGAGCCTTGATGCCTTCCTTCTTGTTGGTGTGCCCGCGGAAGGAGCGGGTGGGGCTGAACTCCCCGAGCTTGTGGCCGACCATGTCCTCGGTGACGAAGACGTCGAAGAACGTGCGGCCGTTGTGCACCTTGAAGGTGTAGCCCACGAACTCCGGGACGATGGTGCACGCGCGGGCCCAGGTCTTGATGGGCTCGCGGCGGTTCTGCGCGGCGAGTTTCTCCACCTTGCGGTAGACCGACTCGACGACGTACGGGCCTTTTTTGAGCGATCGTGCCATGGGCTTTCTCGTGTCTCGGTCAGAGCGTCAACTGGCCGTAGCGGCGGCTGCGCCGACGACGGATGATGAGTTTGTTCGAGGCCTTCTTCTTGGCGCGGGTCGGGCCGCCCTTCGCGAAGACGCCGGTGGGGCTGACGGGCGGGCGGCCGGTCTTGGACTTGCCGTCGCCGCCGCCGATGGGGTGGTCGTTGTGGTTGCGGACAACCGCGCGGGTGATGGGGCGGCGGCCCTTGTAGCGCGAGCGGCCGGCCTTGCCCCAGCGGACGTTCTGGTGGTCGGGGTTGCCGACCTGGCCGATGGTCGCGCGGCACTCGACGGAGACCTGGCGGATTTCGCCGGAGGGCAGCACGAGGGTCGCCTTGCCGCCTTCGCGGTTGGTGAGGCGGGCGTACATGCCGGCGGCGCGGCACATCTGGCCGCCCTTGCCCGGGACCATCTCGATGCAGTGCACGTTGAGGCCGGTGGGGATGTACTTGATCGGCATGGCGTTGCCGACCTTGGGCTCGACGGCCTTGTTGTCGCTGATGATCGTCGCGCCGTCCTTGAGGCCCAGCGGGGCGATGATGTAGCGCTTCACGCCGTCGGCGTACTCGACAAGGGCGATGTGGCAGGTGCGGTTGGGGTCGTACTCGATCCCGATGACCTTGCCATGGATGCCGCTGCGGTCGGCGCGCTTGAAGTCGATCTTGCGGTACATCTGCTTGTGCCCGCCGCCGCGGCCGCGCGAGGTGATGATGCCTCGGGAGTTGCGGCCGCCGGTCTTGGGCTTGGGCGCGAGCAGCGACTTCTCCGGACGCTTCTTGGTGACCTCCGCGTGGAGGTTCACCGACGAGTTGCGCCGGCCTGCGCTGGTCGGGTTGTAGACGCGGATGGGCATGGGTCGTCTCGTCAGTCAATCGCGACGGGCGTCGCGGGGTTCCTGATCAGAAGAGTTCGATCTTGTCGTCTGGGTGGAGTTTGACGTAGGCCTTCTTGGTCACCTTGGGGGCGACGTAGCCGAAGCGGGTCCGGCGGATGCGCGAGCGGTGGTTCTGGGTCGCGACGGTGAGGACGCGGACGCCGTAGAGATCCTGGATCGCCTTCTTGATGGCGTCCTTGCGCGCGCCTTTGTCGACCTCGAAGAGGTAGCGGTTGTGCTCGGCGGCCTGCATCGTCGCCTTCTCGGTGAGCAGCGGGCGCTTGATGACGTAGTGGGCTTCCATCACGCGGCCTCCGTGGTGGCTCGGGTGCGGATGTTCTTCGCCGTCTTGTCCATCTTGCTGCTCGCGCCGCTGAGCCACGCTTCGAGGTCGCTCTTGGCGATGACCATGTAGCGGTGGTTGAGCATCTCGAAGCAGGTCAGCTGGTCGACGGGGATCGTCGAGACGCCTTCGAGGTTGGCGGCGGACTTGCGGGCGTTGTCGTTGTCGTGCGCGAGGGCGACCAGGCAGGAGCGGTCGATCTCGCAGGCGCCGAGCAGGTCCTTGAACGCGCGGGTCTTGGGCGCGTCGAAGCTGATGGCGTCGATGACGCGGACCTCGCCGTCGAGCAACTTCGCGAGCAGCGCGTTGCGGTTGGCCTTGCGGCGCATCTTGACGGGCATGTCGAGGCGGAAGTCCTCGCGGGTGCGCGTCTTGGCGAAGGTCACGCCGCCGCCCTTGCGGATGTTGGTGCGCAGGGGGCCGGGCCGGGCGTTGCCGGTTCCCTTCTGGCGGTAGAGCTTCCGGGTGGAGCCCTCGACCATGCTTCGTGATTTGGTTCGAGCAGAGCCCTGGCGCCGGTTCGCGTGGTAGCGAACGTACGCCTGTTTGATGAGGGCCGGGTTCACTTCGCCGCCGAGCGTCTGCTCGTCGATCGAGAGTGTCCCGACCTTCTTGCCCTGCATGTTGAGAACGGGGACTTCCATGGGAATCCTCGCTCGATCGCCTTTGTTAGCCCGCCGCGGGAGGCCCGCGACGGTTTCCGTTCGCCTTGGCCGGGCGAGGCGCTCGCAAGCGCTGATTCGTCCGACCGGTGACTCGGCGTTCAACCCGTGGTGTCTGTGCCCGCCGGTTTCTCGTGAGAGACCCTGCGAGCCGGTCGGCCGCTGCCGAACTTGTGGCGGCCGACCCGGGAGTTCTGATTCCGCCCGTCGCGTATCGCAGCGGGCACTCTTTCAATCCGCCGGACGGGATCACCCGCCCGGTTCAATGGTTCGTTCAGCCCTTGAGGGCTTCGGCCTGCTTGCGGGCCTTGCTCTTGTAGAGACGGGTAGGCATGCGGACCTGGACTTCGCCGTTGTTGGGGCCGGGGATCGGACCCTTGACGAGGAGCAGGTTCTTCTCGGCGTCGACGTGGACGACGTCGAGGGATCGGACGGTGATGCGCTCGGCGCCGAGTTGGCCGGACATCTTCTTGCCCTTGCGGAGGCCCCCGCCGAGACCGCGGTTCGAGCCGTGGCCGCCGATGGAGCCCGGGGAGCGGTGCTTGCGCTCGACGCCGTGGCTGGCCTGCTGGCCCTTGAAGTTCCATCGCTTCATCGTGCCCGTGAAGCCCTTGCCCTTGCTGGTTCCGATGACGTCGACGAATGCGGGCGTGCCGAGGGCCTCGAGGGTGAGGGCCTGGCCCAGTTCGTAGTTGCCCAGGTCCTTCTCGTCCACGCGGAACTCGAGGTGGGTGCGCTTGGGGGTCGTGCCGGCCTTGGCGTCGTGCCCGATCTGCGGGATCGGGGTGGCGCGGGGCTTGGCCTCGCCGAAGCCGATCTGGACGGCGGCGTAGCCGTCGACGTCCGGGGTGCGCACCTGGGTGACGATGCAGGGCCCGACTTCGATCAGGGTGACGGGAACATTGGTTCCGTCTTCCTGGAAGTAGCGGGTCATGCCGACTTTTCGACCGAGCAGCGTGAGCGACATGGCGTTGATATCCAGAGGTCTTGGGGGTCGAGGGGGGCGGGTGAGGTAAACGAGTCGAGGCCGGGCTCACGGCTGTGCGGAGCGCCGACCTCGGGCTGGATCAGGCCTTGATCTTGATGAACACGCCGGCGGGGACGACGAGGCGGTTGAGGGCCTCGACGGTGCGGGCGTTGGCTTCGGTGATGTCGATGATGCGCTTGTGCGTGCGGATCTCGAACTGCTCGCGGGATTTCTTGTCGATGTGGGGCGAGCGGAGGACGGTGTAGCGCTCGATGCGGGTCGGCAGCGGCACGGGACCGGCGACACGCGCGTTGGTGCGCTTGGCGTGGTCGACGATCTCTTTCGCCGACGAATCGAGGGCCTGGTGGTCGTAGGCCTCCATCCGGATTCTGATCTTCGCGCCGGTCATGCGTCGTCCTGCCGTGTGGTGATCCGAATCAATCAGTCAGTGGTTCACGAAGCGGTGGGTGAGAAGCGGGGCAAACCCCGTGGAAGGGCCGATAGACACACATGCCGCAGCGTTTCGCTGCCTCGCCGGTCCGACGCGTCCATCGCGTCGGATACCGCCGAGCGAACCTCGGCATGTGACGGAGCCCGTCGGGACGCCCACCTAGCGCCTCGCGAGCCGCGAAGGGTAGTCCCCCACCCCCCGGGGTCAAGCATGCGGACCGGCGAGGGGCGAAGATTTCGCGAAGGATTCCGGGCCTTCGCGCCGGTCAGGCCGAATCATTGAGGAGCATGCGACCCTTCTCCACCGGTCATCGCCTCCCGCTCGCGCGTGCCGCGCTCGTCGCGGCGCTGTGCCTCTCCGCCGCGTTCGCGCAGACCGCGCCGCCCGAGCGCCCCACCCCCGCCGCCGACGAACGCGAGGCCGCCGCCCGCGAGTTCCCGCTTCAGCAGGTTCGATCGAGTTTCCCCGCTTTGGGGGTGTCGCTCCGCCTGCCGGAGAACGCGGTGTTCCAGAGCAGCGAACTGGGCACGGACCGGCAGTCGATCACGATGGTCGCCGCCGACCGCCGCTGGACGATCCGGCTCCTCGACAGGCGGACCCGGGACGTGGCGATCACCCCCGACGAACTCGCCGCGGACTTGATCCGCGAACTGCGGGCAACGCGCCAGCAGATGGACGGCTCGGGGCGCGTCGGCTCTGCGGTGAGCATCGACCCGGGCGATCCCGACTTCCGCCTCGGCGAGTCGCCGACGGCGCAGTTCTACGCCGGGTTCCTGTCGAGCGCGAACCAGCCGGTGATCTCGGGCTACACGATCGGGCTGCTCGAGCCCGGACGCCTGCTGGTGGTGCAACTCGACACCACCGCCGAGCACGCGGGCGTGGCGCTCGACGTCTACGATCGCGTGCTGAGCAGCATCGAGATGCGCAACCCGGCGGACGTGGCCGCCCGGCGCGCCGCCGCCATCAAGGCGGGCCAGGCGTTCCTGAACTCGCTCCCCGCGAGCGAGTACCTCGCGGCCCTGCCCGACGAGCCGGTGCAGTGGCACCGCACCGTTGCGCCCGACCCCTCCTCCACCGACGGCCTCCGCGAGGTCGGCTACCAGCGCGTCGAGATGCGCACCGGCAAGCGCGGCGAACTCGACCCCCAGAAGCCCTCGTCACGCTGGAACCAGTCCGAACTCGAGGACGGCATCCTCGTGAAGATCGAGGCCCGGGCCGTGCTCAACAACGGCGCCCGCGGAACCCCCGGCGCCCCCGCCAGCAACCCCGCGCTCCAGATCGTCGACTCCCAGGCCATCTACTGGATGAAACTCGACGCGGAAGGGCGAGGCGAAGAGTCGTGGTCCGTGCGCATGGTGCTCAACGAGCGCGGCGAGAAATCGGTCTACACCGAAGTCGGCGCGCGGCTGGGCGATCAACTCACCGTCACGGTCAACGCGCCGGGAACCCAGCCCATCGAGAAACGATGGCGCGCCCCCGAGGGCGGGTACATCGCGCAGGCCGAGACCCACCTGCTGCCGCGGCTGCTGGCGCGCGGCGGCGCGCAGACCGACATGGCGTTCTACGCCTACTCGTCGTCGCTGAACGAGATCAAACTGCGCACCGAGCGGCTGTCGAAGGTTCACCCGGGGCAGGACGAGTCGGCGCCGCGCGATGCCGCGTGGAAACTGCGGACCGAGATCGCCGAGGGCGCCGCGCCGCGCGTGACGTACCTCACCGAGGACGGCCGCGTCGTGCGCACGCAACTGCCCGACGGGTCGATCGTCGCGCCGACGACGCCCGAAGAGGTGCGCGCCGCGTGGCGCCGCAAAGGCCTGCCGACGAACTGAACGGCGAGGCGAGGGGGAGGGCCATCTCCGCCCCCTCTCCTGTTCGGCGCAGCCGAATGGGAGAGGGTTGGGGTGAGGGCTCCACGTCCTCCGCTTCCTTGATCTCTTCCTCACTTCCTTCCTTCTCTTCTCTTCTCTTCTCTTCTCTTCTCTTCTCGTCTCTGGGTGCCACGGCTGGCTTGCCCAGCCGTGCTCTTGCTTTTACCGCTCCTCCAATCAGAGCTCTTCGCGCAAGCGGAGGGCGCAGCGATCTCCCGCGCGTCCGCGCCCGGTGCTCCGCGCCCCGGGCTCTGATCCGGAAACCCCTCCAGCGCAGCGGGAGGGGGAGGGGAAGGTCTTCTTCTTGCCCCCTCACCCGGCGGACTCGCTGCGCTCGCCGCCGCCCTCTCCCCTTGAAGGGAGAGGGCCGAGAAGCCGCGACCCCGACACCAAAAACATCTTGGTCTTCGCGCGCGTCCGCGGTACGCTGAGGTCGCACAGCCGGGAGTCAGCCATGCCGAGTTTGATCCTGCGTTCGTCCGTTCTTCTCGTCGCCGCGTCGACGCTCTGCGCGCCGACCTTTGCGCAAGGCGCGGCCAACAACCCGCACCTGCGGTTCTCGCAGGAATACCACTGGACATTCAGCGAGATCGGCGATGTCGGCAACGCGCCGTACGCCGTCGACAAGCCCGGATCGATCCCGGATCGGCCTGTCGGCGCCGTGGATCGTCGCTACTGCATCGCCACCACCGAGGTGACCTGGGGGCAGTACCTCGAGTTCGTGCAGGTCTACGCCCCGATCGCGCCGTCGAACATCGGCAACTCGCTCGACACACCCGGGAGCCCATTCCGCTACATCGGCACCAGCGGCGGCGTGCCGCAGTACGAGATCCACCAGCCCGAGCGGCTGAACGCTCCCGCCTCGCAGTCCTGGCGCATCTGGGCGCGGTTCGTGAACTGGCTCAACGCCGGCGGACCCGACCTCGCGAACCCGGCGTCCATCCACTTCGAGAACGGGGCCTACGACACTTCGACCTTCGGGCGCGTCGAGGAGGGGCCGTACGGCGTGCCCTACCTGACGGATCAGGACGAGCACACCCCCGGGGCGCGCTTCTGGATTCCCAGCCAGGACGAGCTCACCAAAGCGACCTTCTACGACCCCAACAAGGACGGGCAGGGCAACGGCGGGTACTGGCAGTACGGGCACTCGTCCGACGACCTGCCGATCGCCGGGGACCCCGCGCTGGGCGGAGAGACCAACGGCGGGCTTGGGGACGAATACCCCTCGGATCAGTTCAGGCCGCTGGATGTGGGCAGTTACCCCGATGTCCAGTCGCCCTGGGGCCTGCTGGACACGACCGGCGGGGCGCAGGAGTGGACGGAGACCTGGTCGACCGAGGATCAGTTCCTTCAGGGAGGGCGCTACATCAACCCGGCGGCGGCGTTCGAGGCCTTAGCGGCCAGCGACATCGACCTGCTTCGGGAGAGGTCGCCCAGTACAAGGGTCGGCCTGCGTCTTGCCATGGCGGTTCCTGCGCCGAGCGGCGCGGGCGTGCTTGCGCTGAGCGCGCTCCTCGCCGCGCGGCGGAGGCGGTGATTCCGCACATCTGATCAGAGCCGCAGAGCGTCAGCGGCTCACTCGGCGGCGTCGGCCGGCGCGGCTTCCTCGGCGGGCGCGTCGTCCTGCGTTGGCGCTTCGCCTCGAAGCGACGCCGCGAGGGATTCGAGCGTGCCGACGGCGGCGTCGACGCGCTCGCGGACCTCGCCCGAGGCGCGGCCTGCGCCGGAGCGGAGGTTGCCGGCGGCGTCGGCGTACGCGGTCGCCGCCTCGCTGCGGGCCTGCTCGGCCTTGCCGACCATGTCGTCAGCAAACGATGCGGCCTCGGACGCGGCGGGCGGCGCGGGGGTGTACCCGGCCAGCGCGTCCATCAGCGATTCGGTCTGCTCGAACACCGTGGCGCGGAGGCGCTGGGCGTCGCCCAGCCCCTGCTGCGCCGACGCGAGCGCGAGGCGGCTGTTCGCGCGCCGGAGCGTCTGGATGGCCTTGTTAAACGCGGCGACCGCTTCGTCCGACGCGGGCTCGAACCCGGCGGTGATCGCGTCGCGGAGCGCGTCGAGCGTCTGCGCGAGGCGGTCGTTGGCGGCGTCGGCGACGGCTTGGGCCGCGCGGGCGTCTTCCAGCCGGCGGGCGCGCTCGTCTTCGATTGCCTTGCGCGTGGCTTCGAGTTGGGCGCCGAGCGTGCGGAGTTGCT
>JBQLZI010000033.1:0-14343 GCA_052168195.1 Phycisphaerales bacterium | reverse complement strand
CGACGGGTTGGACGCGATGAGGTCTCTGTAGAGGTTGATCGCGGGAGCCAGATCGCCGCCCGCCTGGTGGGCCATGGCGATCCGGAAGCGCGCGCTGTCGCGCCGCGCGTCGAGCGGGCGCCCGTTGACGAATTCCCCGAACCATTTGATCGCCCGGGCGTGATCGCCCGCGAGGTCCGCGCTGTCGGCGGCGTTCCACAGCGAGCGTCCGTACGCCTCGTCGTCCGAGCCGATGACCGCCAACGCGTGGCGCCGGTACTCGTCGGCGGCGGCGAGGTACCTCGTCTTGATCTCCCGGAGCGTCACCGGGTCGGCCTCGTCGAGCCGCGCCGCGTCGCCGTCAGGAGCGGCGGCGCTCGCGAGCGAGTCCGCCTGGATGCGGTGGGCCTGGGCCTGGAGCAGGGCAGACCAGCGGGCGGTTTCCTTGCCGTCGCCCGCGAGGCGTTCCGCGATGCGCGCGAACCGCACCGTGCCGGCGGGGTCGTCGCGATCGAGCCGCGCCTCGGCGAGGTGCTGAAGACTCCGCACCACGCGCGTGCCGAGCGGGAGGTCGGGCTCCGGACCGTGCGCGGGCGCCGCGGCGTGCGCGCCGGTGTGGCCGCCGGCCGGCTCGGCATGCTGCGTTCGTGACGCTGTCCCGACGGCGACGGTGTGCGCCCCTTCGCCGTGCTCGCGCAGCAGGCTCTCGACCAGCACGCCGTAGGCCTCCGCGGCCTTGTCGAAGTTCCCGAGTTGGGCCTCGGCCTCGGCGAGCCCCAGCCACGCTTCGTCGACGTCCTCCGCGGAGCCGAACGACGTGGTGACGAAGGCGAAGCGCTCGCGGGCGAGTTCCGCGTCGCCGCGCATCATCGCGATGCGCCCGAGCAGCACGTTCGCTGTCGCGCGGCGCTCGTCGGTCGGGGAGAGCGTGGTGTCGGCCTCGCTGAGGCGTTGGGCCGCTTCGGTGAACTGGCCGAGGTTGAAGTACGCCCGCCCGAGGAGGACGAAGAGTTCGCCGGCTTCCTCGCCGCGCAGGTTGTCGACGCGCTGCATCTCGCGGAGCAGGTGTGCGACCGCCTCTGAGTTGTAGCCCGCGGCGAGGCGGAGTTCGGCCTGGCGGGCGATGGTCCAGACGCGGTCGCGGTCGTCGAGCGTCGGATCGGACGCGAGTTTCGTGAGCAGCGCAAGGGTCTGCTCGAACCGCTCGGGCGAGGCGCCCTCGGCGGTTTCCTCGAGGTCGTCGAGGGCCGCGCGGATGACGAGTTTCAGCATCCGGCGCCGGCGTTCCGCGTCCTCCGGGTCGATGCGGTTGACGAGTTCGATCGCCGTGTCGTTCTCGCCCAGCGCGAGCCGGGCTTCGATCGATCGCGCGATCTCGGCGGCGTCGAGTTCCACGCCGAGCCCCTCGAGCACCGCGAGTTCGTCGAGCACGCGCCGGTAGTTCTCTTCGCTCTGGAGCCCCTTCGCGCGCATCTCGAGGTACATCGCGCCGGCGCGGGCGCGGTGGAAGCGCTCGCGGAGTTCCTTCGGCGCCTCCGAGACGCCGAGTTTGTCGAGCAGTTTGCCGTTGAGTTCGACCAGCGCGTCGGCGCCGCGGCCTTCCTCGACGTGGACCTCGGCGCGGGCCATCGCGCCCTCGGTGTCGAAATCGGGTTTGGTCGCGAACGCGGCCACGACGCCGCCGACGAACAGGGCCGCGCCGAGCACGAGCACCGGCCCCTGCCACAGCCGGCGCGCGGAGACCGATCCCTCTTTCGCGGGCGCCCGCTTCGAGGCCGACTTTTTCGACGCCTGGGCCTGCGTGAGCAGCGCATCGATATCGGCGCCGCCCTGGGCGTCGGAGGCGTTGGACTCGGTTGCCGGGGGCTTCTTGCTCACGGACTCGGCTCGCGTCGGCTCGGCACGGAGGCGGGAGGGCCTCCCGCGTTTTATCGGGCGTCGAACGCGGCACGCTGAAAACCGCGGCGCGGAACGGCGCTCGTCGATGTCATCGTCCGAGTCGGCGTTCGGGGTGACCCGGCCGCGGCCTGGCGCGGGAAATCCGACCGGTTACGAGGGACGCTCGGGCTGATCGGGGTCGGATTCCTCGCCCGCCTCGGGCCTGTCGTGACGTTGGAAGACCACCGTGCCCGCGACGAGGTCCCCAGGGTGGCGCCGCCGGATATCGAGGAACAGGAAGAGGGCGAACGGCGGGAAGAGGAGTTTCACGAGGGTCCGCAGGGCGGCCTGCCACAGCCGGGGCCGCTCGCCCTTCACGCTGTACGTGCGGCAGCGGAGGATCGCCTTGCCGAGCGTCCGGCCCGTGAGCCACTCGCTGAGCGTGCTGTGGACCGCGGTGAGGATGAACGCGACGCCTAGCGCCGCGGCGCCGAGGGTTGTGGAATCGTCGGAGAGCACGGCGGCGTCGAGCATCTCGCGGGCGCTGACGCCGAACGCGAACGCGCACGCGACGAGCATCGGCGCGAGGTCGAGCAGCACGGCGGCCACGCGGCGCATCGGCGCAGCCAGCGCGTACCCGGGCGGCACAACCACCGCTCCGCCCAGCGCTTCTTCCGGGCGCAGCACGAAGACCAGGATTGTCAGCATCAGCGCGCCCACGAGCAGCGCGAGCGACTGGATCTCGCGTCCGCTCACGACCGCGTTCGTGCGTGCAAAGTCGTCGTACAGCACGGCTCCCGAGATCGCGGAGATGACCGTTGCCCGAAGCCGGGTCGGATCCCCCTCGCCGCGCCAGACGACGGTCACGTGCTCGCCGCCTCCCACAACGGCCAGATCGCGGGCCTGGTGCTCGATGGTCGCCAGCGGCGTGCGCGACGATTCGCGCACGAGTTCGAGAGTGATGCGCTCGGGCTCGGCGTGCACCACGACGAGGGAGGACCCCGAGGTCGTGACGCGCGACGCTCCGACGGGGGCGGAGAGGCCGCTCGGGGACCACTCGATCACGCCCGGTTCCGCCGACAGTGGCCGGCTCTCCCACGCGCGATTCGTCTGGATCAGCACCAGCCGCTCGCCGAGCATGACGAGCACGCCGTGCTCGTCGGTCGACCAATCAGATGGCAGCGTGGAGATCGCCCATTCCCGTGCGCCCTCGGGAAGCACGTACAGCCGATCCTCGCGCGGGCCGTCGAGCCCGTGCTCGCCCTGCGACGCCGGCGCGCCCTGCATCAGCGCGAAGACCGCGTGCTCGTTCATCGCCAGGCCGCGAAGGTCGCCGCGGCCCGGGAGCGACGGCATCGCGATCGGTTCGCGCCCGGACGGGTGGTACGTCCAGATCGAACCGGGCGCGGAGCGCGAGGTGCGCAGCCATTGCACGCGGCGGATCAGCCGGGCCGGGGGATCGTTGCGCACGCGCTCGGTTTGTTCGTCGCCCGTCGCGCTGTCCGCGTCGCCCTGCGCTTCGAGACGCTCGGGGGGCGTGACGATGACCACCCGCTCGCCCGCCGAGGCGAGCGCTTCGGGAAAGTCGCGCAGCCGCGGCCCGCCGCGGATAGTGCCGGGATCGCTCTCGGGCGGGACGTGGTAGAGCGCCGGGAAGCCGAGGCCTTCGGAGGGCAGCGCGAACCAGCCGTGGCGCTCGCCCCCGGCCGAGGGGAGCCAGGTCGGCCGCGCGGCCTGCGCGACCGGGGCGTCGCTCGGCTGCGCGGGCGCCGTCGCGCACACCAAGGCAAGCAGCGCGAAGAACGCCGTCAGGATGCGTGCGACCGGCGGGTTCACGCGTGATGATACGACGGGTCGGCTCACCGCCCGCTCGGCAGCGCGGGCGAAGGGCAGGCGGCGTCGAGCACGCGGACCTCGCCCGGCGCAAAGGCGCGGCGAAGGGCCTCGAAGTCGAACGCCTCGGGCGGCATGCGCCCCTCGCGCACGCCGTCGGTCATCGCGGCGAGCGAGAGCCGGATTTCGGTGTCGCTCTCGGCGTGGGTGATGACGATGCGCGACGCGACCCTGGGCGGGATGCCGCCGCGGCCGGAGATCGACACGTTGGCGTATTCCTCCAGCCGGGCGAGGAGCACGGGCTGTGCGCGGCCGGTGTCGTACAGGCCGATCATGGTGGGTTCGTACCGCGACGGGTCGAGCGCGACACGGGTGAACGCGCCCTGCGCCGTGCGCGACGGGACATCGACGACGATCTCGCCGCGCGCCGATCGCTGCACGCGGCCTCCGCGCGCGGGGAGTTCCAGCACGCCCATCAGTTCGATGACTTCGAGCGGACGCGCGGGGAGCCCCACACCCTCGGCGCAGGGCTGGTCGGCGTTGGCGTGGCGGCAGACGCTGACGCGGTTTGCGTCGCCGCGCTCGAACCACCAGAAGCGATGGTCGTCGCAGCCCAGGTAGAGCAGCACCTCGCCGAGTTTGCCGACGCTCAGCGCAAAGCGCGAGGGCGCGATGAACTGGAGATGCCCCTCTCCCTGCTCGCTCTTGCGCCTTCCCTCGGCGTCGAGGAATCGCATCTCGACGACGGCGCGTGCCCAGACGCGTCCGAGCAGCGCCGTGCGCTGGTTGTAGCGTTCGGCCACCTGCTCGTACGAGGGCAGCGTCGCGTCGTCGGAGACCTGAATCGCGCCGCGCTGCGCGTCGCTCGCGCAGCCGGCGATCATGGCGATCGCCGCCAGCGCCGCCGCGGCGAGGCGCTTCACTCGTCACCCCGGAGGATGGCGCCGAGACGATCCATCACCTCGCGGAGGCGGGCAGGCGTGAGCCCGGGGTCCTCGATGAAGATCGGATCGCTCTCGGGGAGCGCGCCTCGCGGGCGGACGTGCAGCCCCTCGGTCGAAGAGCGTTCGAGTCTGACAAGCCGCTTGCGCGCGAGGATCAGCGTGAGCACGAACCGGAAGGCCGCCCGGCTGGCGCGCTGGGCATCAGTCTCTCCCGGGTGCTCGTCGCCGAGTTCCTCGAAGAGATCGAGCAGGCCGTCGTCGTCGAGCGCGATCATCGGGCGCGCGCCGGGCTCGGGCTGCTCGGTGCGCCACCACGCGAAGATGCGCCGATCGGGGAGCGTCTTGCGGCCTGCGCCCCTCGCGTCGTCCGGCAGCGAGTCCCACCCTTCGGTCGAGAAATCGAGCCGCTCGAAGCCGTCGGGGTCGCGTTCGACGAGCGCGACCACGATGGGCTCGCCCGGGGCGAGTTCACGCTGATCGACGCAGCACCGGCCGGTCGGTCGGGAGATATCGAATCCTGGGGACGTCCGTGTCATGCGCCGGAAGTGTACCGGATCAGTGCGCCTCGAAGAGCCGCCGGCTGGTTCCCCCGCTCCCGACGCGTGCCCGGGCCTCGGCGCCGCATTTGGGGCAGCGGCCCACGTAGGATCGGCCCGCCAGGTCTTTGTAGAGCCTTCCGTAGGTGTGGCAGCACCGGAACCAGATGCCCAGCCAGGCCCGCTCCGGGCGTGACGACGGCGCGGCGCCTTGCGGGCGGGCCGACTCCCGCGCCAGTCCGGGGATGTCCACGATGTCCCTTGGGTCGCGCACGGAAGATCTATCGTCGCGCGACGCCGGGCGACTTCACGCGGGCGCGCAGGCCTTCTCGATCCGGCCCCGCAGCGCCGAGGCTCGCTCGAGCGCGCCATCGACCTTGTTGAGGGGCTCAGGGTCGCCGCCGGCGTTGATGACGACCATCCACCGCGACGCCCGGGCGCTTCCTTCGAGCAGCACGGCCGCGAGCCCGAGGTCGCTCGCCAGGTGCTTGTTGGAGATGCCCGACAACTGCTCGCAGAGTTCCAGCGTCTCCACGCACAGGTCGACCACCTGCATGGGGATGTTCAGCGCGACGCGCTTGGCTTCGGGGATCTGGTCGAGGTGCCCGTGGCCGTCGGGCAGCCGCTCGAGTTCGCTCAGCCTCGTGTAGGCGACGGCGTCCTCCTCGGCGAGGGCCTGAAACCGCATGCAGGTGGTGTTGAGCGTCTCGCCGATGGTCTCGAGCGCGGGCTGATGAGCCTCAAGCGACTTCTTCCCGATCGAGTACGCCACGACCATCTTCGCCAGCGCCGACGCGATGGCGGCGCAGATCGGGGCCGCCGCCCCCCCGCCGGGCGCGGGCTTTTTCTCGGCGAGTTCGACGAGAAAGTCCTGGATGGTGTGCTGGGAGAACCCGTACATCTCGCTGTCCATAGGGGCGGATGATATCGCGTTCTCTCAGTTCGACCTGCCCTCCGAGAGGTCGGATCGCTCGCTCTGGCGGACGCGGTTGCGCAGGGCCAGCCGGTCGTCGTTGTTCCGCTGGCCGTCGAAGTTGACGTCCGGGGTCGGGCTGGCCGCGTGGTAGGCGTAGAGGTCGCGGACGTCGACCACGCCGTCGCCGTTCACGTCGAAGTCGGTGCTCCGGATCGTGAACGAGTAGACCGGGGTCGCGGCCTCGCGGGCGCCCACCTCGTTCTGGGCTTCGATCCGCCAGTAGTACGTCGCGCCGGTGTCGAGCACGCCCTCGGCGATCGCGTAGGAGGTCTCCCCCGTGAGGAGCGGGATCACAAACTCGTCGACCACCAGATCGGCGAAGTCCTGATCGGTCGCGACCTGCACGACGTAGAGGAGGGCGCGTTCGCTCTCCGTCCAGCGGAGGGTCACCGGCGCGCCGACGCTGGCGTTGTTGCCCGGGCTGGTCAGGGAGAACTCGCCGGGCAGCGGCGCGGTCGAGAACGTGAAGGTCTGCGTCGAGACGACCATGTCGAGGTCATTCACGGCGGTGACCCGCCAGAAGTACGTCATGCCCGGCTCGACCTCATCGGCGGTGAGGATCGTGGTGGGCGCGATCAGGCCCGCGCGATTCACCACGCGGTTCTGGAACGCGGCGTCGGTCGCGACTTCCACCCGGTACGAGGCCGCGAACCGCGAGGGCGTCCACGCGAGCGGTGTTGGCACAAACTGGTCGACCGCGTTGTTGGCGGGCGAAACCAGGGTGAACGCGCCGGGAGCGCCAAGCGTGGTGAACGTCGCCGTGGCGGGGCTGGCGAGCGCCGAGCCCGCGGCGTTGGTCGCGATGACGCGCCACCAATACTGTGCGCCCTCGTCGAGCGTGCCCTCGGGAACCGCGATCGACGTCCCGGTCAGCCCGCCCTGCGTGAACACGACGTTCGAGAACGCGGCGTCGCTTGCGACGATCACGCTGTACGCGTCGGCGCCGTCGGACGACGACCACGAGAGTGTCAGCGGCGTGCGCACGGACGGCGCGTTGTTCGCCGGAGCCGACACCGAGAACGCGCGCGGCGCCGCGAGCGTCGCGAAGGTGCGCACGGAACTCGGCGTTTCGCCCTGGGCGTTCACAGCGAGCACGCGCCAGAAGTACGACGCGCCGGGGTTGATCGAACCGGCGGGCAGGGCCAGCGATGTGGTCGTGAGCCCGGTGCGCGAGAACGCCAGCGTCGCGAAGTCGGCGGCCGTGGAAACCTGCACGGTATAGGTCGTCGCTCTGGCCGCGGCGGACCACGAGAGCGTCAGCGTGGGCAGCGCGTCCTGCGTGCTGTTCGGGGGAGCGCTGAGGCCCGGCGCGGCCGGCAGCGTGACGACGCCCCCGCCGCCGTTGTCGCCCCCGCCGTTGTCTCCTCCGCCGTTGTTCCCACCCCCGTTATTCCCGCCGTTGCCGCCGCCGTTATTGCCTCCCCCGTTGTTGCCGCCGGTGGGCGTGCCGCCTGTGCCTCGGGTCGTAATCGAACCGCCGCCGTCGCCGCCGAGGTTGTCGCCGCTGCCGCCGGCGGCCGCGGTGGACTCCCCGGGAACGCCTTCCAGCGTGGTGTCGCCAGTGCCGAAGTCAGAGAACGACGCGGGCGGCAGCGCCAGCGACTGAAAGCCGCTGGGCGGGTAGAACGCCTGCGCGTCGTACGACTCAACATAGAATTGATCGCCGTCGGCAAACGCGCCGGCGGGCGCGGGGTTCGGAACGGTCGGCGACGGCACGTTGGTCTGGTTCGCGTTGCTCCGGCGCAGGCGCTCCGCGGTTTCCTGCGCGAGGCGCCGCGCCCGCTCCGGATCGGCGACGCCCGCCGCGGCGGCTTCCCGCGCCGCCTGGCGCCGCGCCAGCGCCTGCTCGCGCTGCTCACGGAGCCATTCAATCCGGTCGTCGGATGCGCTCTCCCCGGTTTCCCGCGCCGCGCGATCCCGGGCCGCGGCGACCTGCATGGTCCGGGGCGTGCCCCTCGGAGGCGACGTCGGCCCGCTGATCGCCCGCTCGGGCGCGGGGCCGGGCAGCACCGACAGCCCGCTGCGGCCGCGCGATTGCGGGGCCGACTCGCTCTGCGTGGTCGACTCCATGGGCAGGACTTCCACGCCGCCGGTTCCCTCGGCGTCGCAGCCGCGCTGCAGGATGCCGAACAGCATCACGCCCAGCACGCACCCGATCACCGTTGCCCAGCCAACGCGGCCCATCGTCACCTCTGTCGCTTGCGTGGATTCTTCCCTGTGCGCGGCCGGAACACGGCCGAGCCCGCTCCAAGCATGCCCGACGCCTTCTTCTACGCAAGACGCGGCCCGGCAGACTCGGTTCCGTCTGAAACGCCTGCAACGCCTGCGCGGGCGAGACCTTCCAACCCCCCGACCTACAGTCCCCAGACATGACTTCCCCCGCCCAGCCGCCCCCCGCTTCCGAGCCCGATATCACCTTCCCCGAGGTCCGGGTAAACCTCCGGATGCCCAGGGACCCCTGCGTCGGCCGCGTCGTCAGCAGCGAACTCTGCACCCAGCGCAAGGCCTCGGGGTTCGTCCGCCACATCACGATCGACGTCTCCGGCACCGAGTTGGAAGGCAACCTCCGCCCCGGCCAGTCCTTCGGCGTCTGCATCCCCGGCGACGACGACAACGGCAAGCCCCACAAGCCTCGGCTCTTCTCTGTCGCTTCCCCCACCCGCGGCGAGGACGGCCAGGGCAAGGTCATCGCCACCACCGTCAAACGCCTCATCGACGAGCACTGGGAAGACCACCGCCTCTACAAGGGCGTCTGCTCCAATTACCTCTGCGACCTCCAACCCGGCGACGAAATCCGCCTCTCCGGCCCCAACGGCAAGCGGTTCCTGCTCCCGGAGAACCCCGAAAACTACAACCACCTCTTCTTCGCCACCGGCACCGGCATCGCGCCGTTCCGCGGCATGGCCCTCGACCTGCTCGAAGCCGGCGTGAAGAGCCACATCCACCTCTTCATGGGCGCGCCCTACGCCACCGACCTGCTCTACCACCCCTTCTGGCTCGACCTCGCCGAGCGCCACGACAACTTCCACTACTCCGCCGCTCTCTCCCGCGAGCGCCAGGCCGACGACCACGACCCGATGTACGTCCACAACCGCATCACCACCGAACTCGACCACCTCCTCACCACCCTCACCTCCGACAACACCCTCATCTACATCTGCGGCGTCGCGGGCATGGAACTCGGCGTCTTCCAGGAACTCGCCAAGCACCTCAACCGTGCGCAACTCGAGCGCTACCTCGAGGTCGACCCCGCCGCGATGGGCGACATCCCCGCGTGGAACCGCCGCATGATCCACCGCGAGATCAAGCCCACCAAACGCGTCCTCATGGAGGTCTACGCGTAAACACGTACTCACCCTCTCCCGCTGGGTAAGGGTGGTCGCGACCACGCGGGAGCGGCAGAGTCAGAACCGCGCATCACCCGCACATCATCCCCGTACACTCTCCCGCCCATGCCCAGCACCACCGCCGCCACGCCTGTTGAAGTCCACGCCCCCATGACCAAGACGCGCGCCATCCTCGTCACGGGCGCCGGCGGCGAGATCGGCCACGGCCTCATCTCCGCTCTGGCCGACCGCGCCTCCACCCCCGTGGTCGCGCTCGACAAGAACCCCCTCGATGCGCACACCGCGAAGCGCTGCGCCGCGACCGTCGAAGCCGACATCACCGACGCCGACGCGGTCGCGAAACTCGGCGACACGTACGCCTTCGAATCGGTCTTCCACCTCGCCGCGCTCCTCTCCTCCACCAGCGAGAAGGTCCCCGACCTCGCGCTCAAGGTGAACGTGCTGGGCACCGCCCACCTGCTGAAACTCGCCGCCGAATCCGCCGAGCACATCGGCGCGCCCGCGCGGTTCATCTTCCCCTCCTCCATCGCGGTCTACGGCCTGCCCGACCTCGACACCAAGCGCAAGGCCGGCAAGGTCCGCGAGGACCAGTACAACACGCCCGCGACGATGTACGGCTGCAACAAACTCGCCTGCGAGCAACTCGGCCGCTACTTCTCCACCCGCGACCAGCGCTTCCGCGACGACGCCCAGAAGGTCGACTTCCGCGCCATTCGCTTCCCGGGGATCATCAGCGCCGACACCGTCCCCTCCGGCGGCACGAGCGATTTCGCGCCCGAGATGCTCCACGCCGCGGCGCAGGGCAAGCCCTACGCCTGCTTCGTGCGCGAGGACACCCGCATTCCCTTCATGACCATGCCCGACGCGATCAGCGCGCTGCTGGCGCTCGACGCAGCGCCCCAGTCCGCGCTGCGCACCCGCGTCTACAACCTCGGCGCGTTCGCGCCCAGCGCGGGAGAAGTCCGCGACCTCGTCGCCGGGCACTTCCCCGGCGCGATAGTCTCGTTCGACGTCACGTCCTCACGCCAGGCGATCGTCGACTCCTGGCCCGAGGATGTGGACGACGCCGCGGCGAAACGCGACTGGAACTATGCCCCCGCGCACGACCTCCGCGCCGCGTTCGATGAGTACCTCATCCCCGCCGTCCGCAAGCGCTACTCGTAAGTCTTACACCCCGCCTCCGGGGCCGTCCCCGCCCCCGGCGTTGCGCACGGTCTCCTGCACCGTGTCGAACACGCGGTCGGCCTTGCCCACCATCAGCCACGCCGTCTCGATCGCGCCCGTGCCCGCGGTCGCGAATCCGATCGTGCCCAGCCCGAAAATCCGCTCGGGGATCGATTTCGCCATGGCCAGATGCTGGATGCGGCGCAACTGGCACTCGAAGCGGAAGCGCCGGAACACGCCTCCCGTGCGCACCACGCGCCGGTTCGTGAGCAGGTACCCCTCGTTGAACCACACGAGCACCTGCCACACCACGCGCAGCACGCCAAGCCCAAGGCCGTAGGTCGTCACCACGCTCGCGTCGATCGGCAGCCACCCGCGCCGCGCGATGAACACCACCAGCAGCAGCGCGGCGACCAGCGCGAGCAGACTCGCCGCACTCGTAAACAGGATGAACAGCGGGTGCGGGCGCAGCGCAAGGATCACCACTTCGCCGTCCTGCAGGTCTTCCGCGACCATCGACACCGGGTCCGCCGCGCGCGTCTCGGAAATCACACCCGGTGCGCCCGCCGCACCCGAGGCCGCGGCCTGCACGCGCACGCTCTCGTCGGCGCCGGGGCTCATCCGCCCTGCTCGCTCTCGGCCAGCACGCGCACGTCGGGCAGATTGCGGTACATCCCGTCGTAGTCCAGCCCGCAGCCGATCACGAAGGCGTCGGGGATGTCGAAGCACGCGACGTCCGACTCCACCGGATCGTCGCGCTCCTTCTCCTTGCGCAGCAGCACCACCACGCGCACCGACGCGGGGCTCTGGCGCATCACGCGGCGCTTGATCTCAGCGAGCGTGCGCCCGCTGTCGAGGATGTCGTCGACGATCACCACCCGCCGCCCGCCGAGGTCGTCGGGCACGTCTTGCACCACGTGCAGCCCCTGCGAACTCGTCGCCTTCCCAGGGTAACTCGCGAACGTCACCGGTCGGATGCGCATGCGCACCGGCATCGCGCGGATCAGGTCCGCCGCGAACACGAGCGCGCCCGTCATCACCAGGATCAGCTGCACCGAGTCGTCTTCACTCAACCCAGATTCGACGCGCTCGCGGTCGAGATCGGCGCTCAGCGCCTCCCCCACCTCGCGCACGCGCCGCGCGATGCGCTCCTGATCGATCAGCACGGTTCCCCGCGGCTCGCTCATCGCTCAAGTGTACTCGCCGTCGCCGCGAGCGCCCCCGGCGCCCCCGGCGCCCCCAACGCACCCACGGGCATCCCGGGAAGCGCCCGCTCCGCCGTCACCCGTTCGTAGCGCCGGATCGAGTCCTCGATGATCGAGTGCGCCGCCTCCGCGGGCATGATCTCGTCGACCTCGACGCCCTTGCCCTCGAGGATCTTGTAGTCCTCGAAGAACCGCTTGAGCATGCGGAAAGTGTGCTGGGGAAAGTGGCTCGCCTTCGTCAGCGACGCGTACGACGGATCGTTCACCAGCACCGCGACGATCTTGTGGTCCGCCTGCCCGTCGTCGACCATCGTCATCAGGCCCACGGCCCGCGCCTCGCACAGGCACAGAGGCGGGATCTCCTCTTCGCTGAACACCAGCACGTCCAGCGGGTCGTCGTCCTCGGCGTACGTCCGGGGGATGAACCCGTAGTTCGCGGGGTAGTACACCGCGCTGCTCAGCACGCGGTCGAGTTTCAGCAGCCCCGTGGGCTTGTCCAGTTCGTACTTGTTGGACGAGCCCTTCGGGATCTCGATCACCGCCCGGAACACGCCGGGGAGCGGCCCGGCCTCGCTTCGCGGCGACACGTCATGCCATGGATGAGCCAACGCTCTTCCGTCCTTTCCAGCCCTTCACAACCCCTTCACCACACACGCGGATCGGGGCGGTACTGTACGCGCATGCTCACCCTGAACTACGCCAACGCTCTCAGCGCCCGCGTCGGCGCGCACGGCCTCGACCTCGACTCCCTCGCCCCGGGATCGGCCCTCGCCGCCGCCGCCTCCGACCTCACCGTCCGGCTCAAGCACTCCCGCGGCACCGGCTGGGAACGCTGGCGCACCCTCCCCTTCGATCCCCAGCGTTCCGAGCACCTCGACGCCGTCAACCGCCTCGTCGAGCAGCGCCGGGACCGGTACGACAACCTCGTGGTCATGGGCATCGGCGGCTCGGCGCTAGGCAACATCGCCCTGCAGAGCGCCCTCAACCCGCCGACCCACAACCTGCTGCCGGGGGACTCCCGTCGCGGCCCGCGCCTGTTCGTCGTCGACAACGTCGACCCTCACTACTTCGGCGCCGTGCTCGACTACATCCGCGCGGTCGATCCCGACCTGAACCGCACCTGCTTCAACGTCGTGAGCAAGTCGGGCGAGACAGCCGAGACCGCCGCCCAGTTCATGACCGTTCGCCGCATGCTCGTCGACAGGCACGGCCAGGACGCCCACGCAAAGCACGTCGTCGCCATCACCGACCCCGCCAAGGGCACGATGCGCCAGATCTGCGACACCAACGGCTACGAGACGCTCCCCGTTCCCGAGGGCGTCGGCGGGCGGTTCTCCGTGCTCTCCCCCGTCGGCCTCTTCTCCGCCGCGATGTGCGGCATCGACATCGCCGCGCTGCTCGACGGCGCCGCCGCGATGGACGAGCGATGCTCGAACTCCGACCTCACGAAGAACCCCGCCGCGATGCTCGCGACGCTGCTCGTGCACCTCGGGCTGGATCAGGGCAAGAAGAACCATGTCATGATGCCCTACTCCAACCGGCTCTACCTCCTCGCCGACTGGTACCGCCAGTTGTGGGCTGAATCGCTCGGCAAGAACAAGACGCTCGACGGCGAGCCCACCGCCGCCGGCTTCACCCCCATCAAGGCCCTCGGCACGACCGACCAGCACTCGCAGGTGCAGCTGTACCGCGAGGGGCCCAACGACAAGGTCTTCTGCTTCGTCGAGGTGGACGACTTCGGCAAGGACGATGTGCCGATCCCCACCGGGCTCGGCGTCGACGCGACGAAATACCTCGAAGGCACGACGTTCGGGCTGCTCCTTAATGCCGAGAAGCGCGCGACCGAATACGCCCTCGTCGAGTCGCAGCGTCCCAACCTCACCATCACGATCCCGCGCATCGACGAGCGGCACGTCGGCGAATTCATCGCGCTCTGGGAGATCGCGACCGCGTACGCCGGGCTGATGCTCAACATCGACGCGTATGACCAGCCCGCCGTCGAAACCGGCAAGGTCGCGACGTTCGGGCTCATGGGACGCGAGGGCTACGAGGAATGGAAACACAAGGTCGATGCGCGGCTCGAACCCACCGACTGGGTCATCTGATCGCGCACCGACAACCTTTCTTCACTGCTAGTCCACTGCAATACATGCACTTACAGCGGTGAGCGCAAGTTCACCGCCGGTTTGCGCCGTGTTCATGCGTGTCTGCACGCTGAATCAAGAAGATTCACGCAGAAAGGCACAGGAAATGAGCACACAGCAGACACGCACCGACGCACCCGTTGACAGCACCTACCCGCCGGGTCTCACGATTGTTCGCCGAGGCACATGGGAGCGAATCCCGTGGCGCGGCGTCTTCGCCGGCGCGTTCGTCGCCATCGCGATCCAGACACTGCTGATGCTCATCGGCGTCGGCATCGGGCTCGTTAGCGTTGACGCGCCGTCGCGCATGGACGGCGTCGCGCTGTGGACGGGCGTC
>JBQLZI010000032.1:0-15212 GCA_052168195.1 Phycisphaerales bacterium | reverse complement strand
GCTGGTGCTGCTCCAAGCCGGATGTTGGGAGGTTCCTGCGTGACCCAGCCGCTGTTCGCCGCGTGCGGCGTTGGCCGCGGCTGCACCACTATACTGGATACAACAGGTGGGTTGCTCGGCGACGCGGTGCTGCTGGCCGGGCGCGGCATGACGGTGGAGGTCTGGGAGCGGAACCCGGAGATGGCGGCGCGGCAGCGGGCGATCGTCGAGGACCTGCGGCAGGGCGGCTCGGCGGCGGCGGATCGGCTGACGCTCCACGAGGGCGACGCGGTCGGACGGCTGCGGGAGATCGCGGAGGCCGGCGGCGAGCGTCCCGACGTGGTCTACATCGATCCGATGCACCCGCCGCGACGCAAGGCGGCGCTGGTGAAGAAAGCCATGCGTGATGTGCGGGAGGTCGTCGGCGCCGATGAGGACGCGGGCGACCTGCTGGCGTGGGGGATGCTGGCGGCTGGTCGGCGGGCGGTGGTGAAGTGGCCGCGGGTGGGGCCGGGGCTGGAGACGCGGCTTCCGGCGTGGTGGGCCGAGCGGTTCGGCGACAAGGCGGTGAAGCCCGCGGGCACGGTTCTCGGACGCGCCACGCGGTGGGACGTGTTCACGCCTCGGCGCGCCGACTGAGCGTTCCGCGGGTCCTGCGCCGGCAGGCGCGCCTACCCTCCGGGCCACGGCCCGCGGGTTTCGCGGGCTTGCGTTGCAGCAATTCTTGAGAGGTGAGGGCGATATGGACGGTCTGATCGAGGCGCACGGCGGGACGCTGGTGAACCGGGTGGCGACGGGCGACAAACTCGCCGCGCTCAAGAAGGAGGCGGCCTCGCTGCCCCGCATCGACCTGTCCGCGAAGCAGTCCTGCGACCTTGAGATGATCGGCGTGGGCGCCTTCAGCCCCCTCACCGGGTTCATGGGCGAGAAGGACTTCAAGCGCGTCTGCACCGAGATGAAACTCGCGTCGGGCGACATCTGGCCCATCCCGATCCTGCTCTCGGTCGACAAGGCCAAGGCCCCGAAGGTCGGCGAGCGGGTCGCGCTCTACGCACCCAACGGCGTGCTGCAGGCGGTCATGACCGTCGAGGAAGTCTTCGCGCACGACAAGAAACTCGAGATCCCCAACGTCTTCCGCACCGAGGACGACGCCCACCCCGGCGTCGCGCAGGTCATGAAGGAAGGCGACACCTGTCTGGCCGGCCCCGTCGAGGTCATCGAGGTCTGCGTTGATCCCAAGGGCCCCGAGGCGTTCCTCGAGTTCCGCAAGACCCCCCACGAGACCCGCGCCGAGTTCAAGGGCCGCGGCTGGAAGACGGTCGCCGCGTTCCAGACGCGCAACCCCATCCACCGTGCGCACGAGTACCTGTGCAAGGTTGCGCAGGAGATCTGCGACGGGCTGCTGATCCATCCGCTGGTCGGCGAGACCAAGCAGGGCGACATCCCCGCGGACGTGCGGATGGAGTGCTACCAGGTGCTCATCAGCAAGTACTTCGTCCCCGAGCGGACGGTGCTGTCTGTGATGCCCGCCGCGATGCGCTACGCCGGCCCGCGTGAGGCGATCCTCCACGCGCTGGTGCGTAAGAACTACGGCTGCACCCACTTCATCGTGGGCCGCGACCACGCCGGCGTGGGCAACTACTACGGCACGTACGACGCGCAGCAGATCTTCGACGAACTCGACATGGACAACCTCAAGATCACCCCGCTCAAGTTCGAGCACGCCGCGTACAGCAAGACGGCGCAGGGCATGGTCTCGAGCAAGACGTTCCCGAAGATCGAGGGCGACCAGGTGTTCCTGTCGGGCACGAAGGTCCGCGATATGCTCGCGGCCGGCGAACGCCCGCCGATGGAGTTCTCGCGCCCCGAGGTCGCCGACGTGCTGATCCGCTGGGCGACGGGCAAGAAGAACTGAGCGACCCGGTCCCCATCGCGGAGCCGTGACGAGCCGATGACGGTTGCGCATTTCCTCAGCAGGATTCGTCTGGAAGACGGCGGCGTCGTCCGGGCGGTGCTGGACATGTGCGAGGCGCTCCCGCGCGCCGGCGTGGGCGTCGTGCTGCTGACGTGGGACGACGCGGACGTTCCCGAGGCGTGGAAGCGCGGCGATCCCGGCTGCCCCAGGTGCGTGCGCGTCGAGCCCCCCGCGCTGCCCGGCGGGCTGTACGCGAAGAAGCAACTCGCGCGGATCGCCGAGGCGCTCAAGGGCGTCGACGCGCTGCACCTGCACGCGATGTGGGCGCCGAGCAACGACCAACTTGCGCGGCTGGCGCACCGGATGGGGCTCCCGTACCTGCTGTCCATCCACGGGATGCTCGACGACTGGTCGATGGCGCAGAAGGCGCCCAAGAAACGGGCGTACCTCGCGATGGTCGGAAAGAAGACGCTCAACCGCGCCGCGGTGGTGCACTGCACCGCGGAGTTCGAGAAGACCCAGTCATCGAAGTGGCACACGAACCCGCGCTCGCGCGTCGTGCCGCTGGTGTTCGATCTGGCGCCGTACCGGAACCTCCCGGGCGCGGAGGTCGCGAAGCGCGCGTTCCCCGCGCTCGACACGGGCAGGCCGATCCTGCTGTTCCTCAGCCGCGTGCACCCGAAGAAGCGTCCCGACCTGCTCATCGAGGCGGCGGCGCTGCTGCGCGCGGGCGGGGTCGACTGCGAGGTCGCGATCGCCGGCCCCGGCGACGACGCGTATTTCGAGGAACTCAAGGGCGTCGCGGCGCGGGCGTCGATGACGGATCGCGTGCGCTTCCTGGGCATGGTCAGCGGCGAGGCGAAGGTCTCGCTGTTCGAGTGGGCCGACGCGTTCGTGCTCCCCACGAGTCAGGAGAACTTCGGGTTCGTGCTGCTCGAGGCGTTCGCCGCGGGAACACCCGTGGTCACGACCAAGGGCGTGGACATCTGGCCAGAACTGGAGTCGACGGGCGCGGCGACGATCGTCGACCCGGTGGACGCGCGCTCCCTCGCCGACGCGACGCGGGCGATGCTCGAGGGCGACCCGGCGGCGCTGGGCGAGAAGGGTCGCGCGTGGACGCTCAAGGAGTTCGAGGGCGAGGCGATCGCGCGGCGGTACGCGGCGCTCTACGAGGAGGCGGTCGGGCGATGAGCCGCGGCGAGAAACTGCGTCGGAACCGCCTGCTGCGCGCGGGCTCGCATCACGCGACGCTGTGGCTGGGCAAGCGCCTGCCCGGCGCCGTGCCGCTGGTGTACGTGATGGGGTATCCCAAGAGCGGCACGACGTGGATGAGCCAACTCGTCGCGGATTACCTGCAACTGCCGCTGATCCGCGCGTCGATCCTGCCCGTGGGCATGCCCGCGGTGATCCACGGGCACCAGACGGTCCGCCCCGAGTTCTCGCCCTGCCTCTACGGCGTGCGCGACGGTCGCGACGCGTTCGTGTCGCTCTACTTCTTCCTCGCCAAACGGCTGCCCGAGGGCGATCGCCCCGCGATGAACAAGCGGCAGCGCGGCAACTTCCCCGGGCTCATCAACCGCGACAACGTCGTCGACAACTTCACGCCGTTCGTGCTCCGGCAACTTGAGAACCCGTTCGCGACGCGCGCGGCGTGGGGCGCGCACGCGATGGGGTACATCGCGTCGAAACAGAAGCGTCTCGCGATCGTGAAGTACGAGGACCTGCTCGCCGACGGCGTGGCGACGTTCGCGAAGGCGCTCGAATCGATGTACGGCGAGGCGCCGGACCTCGACAAGGTGCGCATGTCGATCGACAAGTACTCGTTCGCGAAGCAGGCCGGTCGCAGGATGGGCCAGGAAGACCGCGCGAGTTTCCTGCGCAAGGGCGGCTCGGGCGACTGGAAGAACCACTTCACCCGCGAGGCCGCCGAGGCGTTCGAGAAGGTCTGCGGCGAATCGCTGCGCGCCCTGGGGTACGAGTCGGACGCGTCGTGGGTGGAACGATGCCCGACCCTCGAAGAGAAGCGGGCGCAGGCGCGGGGCTGAATCGATCGTGGATCAGGTCGTCGCGGGGCGCGCGTCGCCGTAGCCCTCATACCCGCCGTAGGCGTCCGGGTCGTAGTGGTCGTGCTGGGCCGGCGCGTCCCACTCGGGGGCGTGTTCGTGGACGGTCGCTGGCGCCGCGTAGGTGCGCCGGATGAGGTTGGCCATGATGGCGCTGAAGATCGACATGAAGACGATGTGCGTGCCGACGCGGGCGACCATGTAGCCCTCGAAAAAGCCGCCCGCGAAGTAGAGCGCGTGGTAGGCGATGACGAGGTCGGCGAGGGTGCGCAGGTGGGGCGGCAGCAGGTTGCGGCGGACGAAGAGTTTGAGGCACAGCGCGCCGCTGACGAGCATGAGGAGGCCGATGAGCCCGCCCATGCCGACGCCGAACGCGGAGATGGCGTAGAGGTAGGAGTTCTCGCTCTCGGTCTCGGTCACGCCGACGCCGATGATCGGGCTGGCCATGAACTGCTGCCACTGCGTGCGCCAGGCGCCCTCGCGGGTGTTCTCGGTGGAGACGAGTCGTGAGGTGACGAGTTCGACGCCCTGCCCCGCGAGGAAGAGGTCGTAGAACAGGTACGCGGCGACGAGGCCCAGCGGCGCGAAGAGCACGAGTTTGCCGAAGCGGCGGTAGAACGCGAAGCACCCGCCGACGACGGCCATGCCCGCACCGGTGCGCGAGCCCGTCCACGCCAGCACGATCAGTTGAGCGCCGAGGAGCGCGGCCCACACGAGGCGGTAGCGACGCTTGGGGTCGAAGAGCGTGAGCCAGAGCGTGACGACGGCGTAGACCGAGAAGGTGACCGCGACGTACTGCGGGTTTCCCGAGAGCCCGGTGAAGCGGTTGGAGGGCGGGCGGGTGAGCACGCTGCGGTTGATGACGAGCTGGACCATGCTCGCGGCGAGGTACGCCGCGCTCATGAGCGCGAGCAGCCGCAGCATGTTGATCCACGCGCGTTCGTCGTCGAGGGCGGCGGGGAGCGCAAGGGCGAGCGGGACCAGGGTCGCGCTGGCGAAGATGATCGACGTGCCGCCTTCGACCGGTCCGCCGTGGATCATGCGGATGAGGGCGGCGTAGAAGGCCATGAGGCAGATGACGACCATCTGCGGGGCGATGTTGGAAATGTGGATCTTGGACCAGTGCCCGAGGATCCAGGCGAACATCAGCGCGCCGAGGGCGGCGAAGATCTCGGCCCGGTAATACGGGATGGGCCACATGAAGTTTTTGGCGACGAAGCCGTAGGAGTCGGCGTAGAAGCCGATGCTGCACACGAAGAGCATCCCGGCGACGAGGGGGAGGATGGCCCGCTTGGAGGCGAGGAGGATGATCGCGCCCACGACGCCCGCCATGGCGGCCAAGAGCAGCAGCAGGGGCGGGATTTCGGGTATCGAAGTCATGTCGCGCGCGGTCCTTGCCCGTTCAGATCGTCACAACGCGGACGGGGGTGCAGAAGTTCGGCCGGATCGGGCGGAGTATACCGCCCACGGTGGCGTGCCCCGTCCGGGCCGCTAGCATCGACGCCCGCATGGAGAACGGCGTCGAGCAGCACGAGGACGGGGGCGGTCAGGCCGCGCGGGTCGATCCGAAGGCGCCGCGCAGCCGGCGGACGTCGACGCGGCTGCTGGTGTTCGCGGGGTCGTCGTGGCTGCGGATCTTCGCGACGTTCCTCGTCACGATCGCGCTGCTGCCGCTGCTCGTGCGGTATCTGGGCCTGGAACTCACGGGCCTGTACTACCTGTTCGCGATCATGACGCGGTTCCTGGCGCCGCTGCGCGGCGCGCTGGCGCGCGTGATGACGCGGGAGGTCGCGGGCGCGCTCGCGGCGGGCGATAACGAGCGTGTCACGCGGGTGTTCACCAACGCGGTCTCGATCTCGGCGTGCACGGCGTTGCTGGCAGCGCTCATCATGGGCACGCTCACGGCGTTCGCGCCGCAGGTCTTCACGGTGCCCGCGCCCCACGCCGATCTGGCTCGGTTCGCGCTGGCCTGCGAGACGCTGATCGTCGCGGCGTTCCTGTTCTTCAATCCCTGGCTCAACCTGTTCATCGCCAGCCAGCGCGTGCTGTCGGAGAACATCAGCCGCACGATCGAGCGGTCGCTGGACCTCGTCGCGGCCGGGCTGGCGTTCTGGGTCGTGCCGAAGTTCGGGCCCGCGGCGTCCGTGCATCCCTTCGTGGCGTTCACCTGCTGCCGCGCGATCCTGAGGGTCGGGCAGTACATGGTTCGCTCGTTCGTGATCTCTCGCGCGATCCCGCAGGCGCGGCTGCGCCCGTCGAAACTCTCGAAGCGGGAACTCAAGGAACTCTCGAAAGAGGGCGGGTGGTCTCTGGGGAACGCGTCGGCGAACGTGGGGTTCTACCTGACGGACCAGCCGTTCATGAACGTGTTCTTCGGCCCGGCGTACAACGCGCTCTTCGCGATCGTGACGCGGCTGCAGGGCATGGGGCAGATGCTCGGCAACAACGTCGCGTTCGGGCTCGAGGCGATGGTCGCGGACCACCACGAGATGGGTCGGCACCACCTGAACAAGCGCATCATGCTCACGGGCATGCGGGTCACGAGTTCGATCACCGTCTTCTGCACGGTGTGCGTGGTGGTGCTGGCGCCGCAGATCGTCGACGTGTGGCTCGGCAAGAACCTGCGCAACGATCCGGCGATCCAGTCGATGGGCTACGACCGCGCGATCACGCTCATCTGGACGTTCAGCGCGATCCTGCTGCCCAGCGTGTGGTTCTCGCAGGCGATGCTGGTGTCGACCCGCGTGCTGTACGGGATGGGCCACAACCGCTTGTTCTCGCCCTGGCTGATGGCGGCCGCGGCGATCAAGATCGTGATCGCGTGGGTGGGTCTGCGGTTCTTCGGCGCCGGCCCTATGTGGGTGGTGTGGTCGACGGTGATCGCGCAGGCCTGGTGCTTCGGGTGGATTTTCCCGCGGCTGATCAAGAAGGTCTTCGACCTGTCGATGGCGCGGGTGTTCCTCGAGACGTACATCCTGCCGCTGCTGTCGACGCTGCCCAGCGCGGCGCTGCTCGCGGGCGCGAGCCTGTACGTGCGGGACTGGACGCTGATGAAACTGGCCGGGGCGCTGGCGGCGGCGGGCGTGGTGTACGCGCCGATGTTCTTCTTCGCGGCGCTGCGCTCGGACGAGCGCGCCCGGGTGATCCACCTCGTGCATATGGGTCCGAAGGCGGCCCTCAAGCAGGTGAAGGGCGGGCGGCGGAAGAAGCGCGGCGGTCAGTCGGAGGGGGACGACTCCTCGGGCGGGGGCGGCGACTTCTGAGCGTCGGCGGGGGCGGGAACCGCGAGTTCGACGACGATGGGTCGGTGGTCGGAACGGAACGCGGGTCCGACGCGGCGATCGAGTCGCACGATGCCGGGCGAGATGAAGACGTGGTCGATCGCGACGCCCAGCAGGCGCGGGCGGGCCGCGGGCCACGTGCCGACCGGGAGCACGGGGGCGGCGCGGAGGCCGGACGCGCGGGCGAACGTTCGGTAGACGCGCCCGGTGGGCGTGGAGTTGAAGTCGCCGGGCGCGATGACGGGGATTCCCGATTGCTCGCGGGCAAGGCCGAGAAGTTGGCCGTCGCGTCGTGCGGTCTCGATGGAGCGCGCCCAGGAGCGCTCGTTGCGCGGGGAGTATGGGTGCAGCGCGGTGAAGAGCGCCTCGGCGCCGTTGGGGAACGACACGACGACGGAGCGGCGGGCGACGAAACTCGTGCGCGTGTCCTTGTCGGTGGGCCCGATGGAGACCTCGCGGACGGGGTGTTTGCTGAGGAGGACGATGGGCCACTCGACGCCGCGGCGGGGCGTGACGCGGTGGGGGTAGCGCTCGTTGAGGGCCTCGGAGCGCTGGAGGATGCCGGGCGGCGCGTCGACGAGGGACACGAGATCGGCGTCCTGCGCGAGGAGCCAGTCGAGGAACTCGTCGTCGTTCATCGAAGCGACGTTGAGGGCGTTGAAGTGCACGACGCGGACGCGCTGCGCGTCCTCGGGAACCGTGGGCGGAAGGGCGAGGGGCTTGTACGCGAGGAGGACGATCGCGGCGTCGAGCGCGAGGAGCGCGGCGGGGGTCAGGATCGCGGCGCGCACGCGGAGCACGATCCCGGTGAGTGCGAGGACGAGCAGCGGCGCGGCGGCGTGGGGCGCGAAGTGGGCGACGAGGTCGATCTTGTGCGGGCGGACGTCGACGGGGACGAGCGCGGCGAAGACCGGCCCGGCGGCGACGCACGCTCCGAGAATCGTCGCGCGGGCGAGCCAGCGGCGTGTCCGGGAAGGGTTCGGGGATGAGCGCGGCTGCGGGTCGTTCACTGGGGGTGTCAAGCGTTTCGCGGAGAAGTCGGGCGGCGCGGTTCGGCGGGTTCGGCGTGACCGGAAGGACCGGAATCGGGCCGATCGGGGCGAACCCGGGGGATCACGGAGTCGGTAGGATCGGTCGAATGACCCTCTCACGGACATCACGCGGCGCGTCGGGGGGCGTTTCCCCCGGGCGTCGTCGGTGCTGGAAGGAGGCGATCGTGGCCACGGCGAAATCCCTTGCGACGGCGTTCTCGGTCGTCTCGGTTTCCTCGGCCCTGCTCGCGTGCGCCGCGGCCTGCCCCCTGGGCGACTGCGGCGGCGAATCGAGCCATCAGACCACCGTGGTCACGTTCAACGGCGATGGCCCGGGAATCTACGCCGGCGCGACGGGCAGGTTCGCGGACGACGTGAACTACACCGGCTCGGTCGTGCAGACCGGGCGCGTGGTGGTGTTCCTCGAGCACCAGTTCGGGCTCTACCCGCGGTTCCACAACGGGCGGCGCGTGAACGGGGGCATCCCGCAGAACGTGAACATCCCGGCGCACCTGAACCGCATGAAGCGCGACATCGACCGCGCGATCCCGCGCGATTTCGACGGGCACGCGGTGATGGACTTCGAGGCGTGGAAGCCGCTGTGGTCGAACCCGCGCCTGAAGGACGAGTACCGCGAAGCGTCGCGGCAGAAGGTGCGCCAGAACAACCCGGGGCTGAGCGCGGCGCAGGTCGAGGCGCGGGCGGCCCAGGAATGGGACGCCGCGGCGAAGGAGTTCCTGCTCGCGACGCTGCACGAAGCGAAGCGCCTGCGTCCGAACGCCACGTGGGGGTTCTACGGCTATCTCGGCGATCTCGACGAGGACACGGGCCTCGAAGAGGGCATGGAGTGGCTGTGGGACGAGGTCGACGCGTTCTTCCCCAGCGTGTACATGCGCATGGTGGCGGAGCGGAACTGGACGCGCACCCGCGGCACGGTGTCGGAATCCGAGCAGCGCGAGCGCGTCCGCGACAAGATCGATTCGGCGCACCAGATCGCGGACGGGCGCCCGGTGGTGCCCTTCGTGTGGCGCCTGTACAAGCCCCAGAACCCGCTGCGTGGCGGGCAGCCGCTGAACGATCTGGACTTTACGCTGGCGTTTGATTACCCGATCGAACTTGGTGCGGACGGGCTGATCCTGTGGGAGCACGTGAATTCCCGCGCCGATCAGCGTGAGTACGAGCGTGCGCTGCGCGGGTCGTTCGGGGATCGGCTGTCGACGATCTTCGGCGCCGCGGGCGACGTGTATGTGCCGCCGGAGCGCCGACGCGCCGAAGCGGACCGCTGACCCGCAGAGCGGCCGCGTGGTCGCTACGATCCGCCCGCCGTGAACCGAGTCGTTTCCAGGAATCTCGACGACATTGCGCCCGACCGGCTTCCTCCGCGCACGCGTGAGGGCCCGGTGCGGGCGCTTTTCTTGAGCAGCGTGTTCCTGGGCTTCGGGAACTACTACCGGATGCTGCGCGGGTACACGGCGGAGCGGGACGACATCGACGCGGTGCACGTGGAGTTCCACCCGCCGCTGTGGGTGAAGGCGCTGGGCAAGTCGGCGCCGTTCCCGACGAGGGGGTGGGATTTCCACTCGATCCGCCACCTGTGGTTGACGCGGCCGCTGCTGCGTTCGTGGGCGCTGGGCGCGCTCGACGTGGCGAACCGCTTCGACGTGATGCACGTCATCACGCAGGGCAACGCGCTGTGGACGATCGACGTTCGCAGGCGGGCGCCGAGCGTGAAGATCGCCATCAACGTCGACGGCACGGCGAGGCAGGACGTGGACGTGTTCGGGTTCTCCGGGATCGCGCGGGCGCCTTTCGTGCGCGAGGAGCGTCGGATGTTCGACGCCGCGGACCTGATCGTGACGCGCAACGCATGGTGCACGGGCTCGCTGCGCGCGGACTACGGGCTTGGCGACGAGAAGATCCACGTGGCGCGGAGTTCGTTCAAGGCGCCGAGCGCGAGCCGCTTCGATCACCCGCCGCGCGCGAAGGGAGCGAAGGCGCGGCTGGTGTTCGTGGGCAACGCGTGGGAGCGCAAGGGCGGGCCGCAGGTGCTGCGCGTGCACCAGGAGCGGCTGGCGGACGAGTGCGAACTGCACGTGTTCTCGCAGGCGGCGCCGCGGGACGCGAAGGCGAAGAACGTGGTGTGGCACGGTGTGGTGTCGCGCGAAGAGTTGATGAACGAGATCCTCCCGACGATGGACGTGTTCGTGATGCCCACGAAGGTGGACCAGTTGCCGTGGAGCATCCTGGAGGCGTCGAGCGTGGGGCTGCCGGTGATCTCGACGGCGGTGGGCGCTGTGCCCGAGGTCGCGATCGACGGCGAGACGGGGCTTGTCGTGGCGCCCGAGGACGACGACGCGCTGGAGCGCGCGATCCGGCGGCTGATCGACGACCCGGAGTTGTGCGCGCGGCTCGGGAAGGCGGGTCGCGAGCGCGCGCAGCGCGAGTTCAACCCGGACGTGAACTTCAACGGGCTGATCGACCGGCTGATCGGCCTCGTGGACGGGGGGACGGCACGATGACGCTCCCGAACTTCGTCGTGATCGGGGCCCAGAAGTGCGCGACGTCGAGTCTGTGCGCCGTGCTCGGCCGCCACCCCGACGTGTTCATGTGCGAGCCGAAGGAGCCGTATTTCTTCTCGCACGACGAGGTGTTCGCGAAGGGGCTGGCGTGGTACGAGTCGCTGTTCGCGGGCGCGAAGGGCGAGCGGGCGATCGGCGAGGGGAGCACGACGTACACCCAGCCGACGCTGTACCCGAAGGCGCTCGAGCGGATGCACGCGCGGCTGCCCGACGCGAGGTTGATCTACATCGCGCGTGAGCCGCTGGCGCGGATCGAATCGCATTACCTGCACCTCGCGGGGCGCGGCGGGCGCGAGACGCGGCCGTTCTGCGAGGCGGTGCGCGCCTCCCCCTGGTACCTCGACAACACGCTTTACCACAAGCAGGTGTCGCTGTTCCTCGAGCGGTACCCGAAGGATCGGATGCTCGGGCTGTTCTTCGAGGACTTCAACCGCGACGCGGACGCCGTGGCGCGGCGGTGCTTCGAGTTTCTGGGCGTCGACCCCGCGGCGCCCTTGGAATACGCGGGCGAGCGGATGAACTCGTCCGAGGACGCGCGGGTGGACACGGGCGCGATGCGCGCCCTGCGCCGCGTGCCGGGGTTCGATGCGCTGCGCGATCTCGCGCCGCGCGGCGTGCGGTCAAAGGTGCGCGCGGTGTTCAAGCGCAAGGTCGAGCGGCGCCCGGAATGGGACGACGCGACGAAGGCGTGGGCGCTGGAGCGGCTCGTCGACGACAGTGAGGCGTACTGCGCGATGTGGGGCAAGCCGCGGGATTTCTGGAAGGTGCGGGAGCGGCTCGAAGCGTTCGGACACGGGCAATAGGAAATCGCGTCGCTTGTAACGTCGGGGTTGGAGTTCGCTCGTCCCTTCCCCGGTTCGCCTGCAGCGACCCGCCCTCTGCCAAGGGGAGAGGGTGCGGAGTCAGAGCCGCGGCTTGAGCCATTCCCACTGCCGCGCGAGGCCGTCGTCGAAGGTGGTCGGCGTGGTGTAGCCGAGTTCGGCCTTGGCGCGGGTGAGGTCGGCCCAGGTGCGATCGACGTCGCCGGGCTGATTCGGCTTGCGGTCGATGATCGGGCTCTTGCCGACGGTCCTGCCGATGGCGTCGATCATCGCGTCGAGGCGGACGGGCCGGTCGGAGCCGAGGTTCCAGATGCGGTATCCGTGCGCGCCGATGCGGTCGATGGAGGCGAGCACGCCGCGCACGATGTCGTCGATGAAGGTGAAGTCGCGGGCCATGGAGCCGTCGCCGAAGACGGGGATGGGCTCTTCGTTCGCGATCATGCGCATGAACTTCATGATCGCGAGGTCGGGGCGCTGACGCGGGCCGAAGACGGTGAAGAAGCGCAGCGACGCGACGGGCAGGTCGTAGAGGTGGTGGAAGGTGTGCGCGAGGAGTTCGCAGGAGCGTTTGGTCGCGGCGTAGGGGGAGATGGGCTCGTTGACGTCGTCGTCTTCGGCGAAGGGGGTCTTCTCGTTGTTGCCGTAGACGGACGACGAGGACGCCATCGCGAAGGTTCGCACGCCGTGGGTGCGGGCGGCCTCGAGGAGGTTCGCGGTGCCGCGGAGGTTCACGTCGGCGTAGAGCGCGGGCTGCAGGATGGAGGGCCTGACGCCCGCGCGGGCGGCGAGGTGGACGATGACCTGCGGTCGCTCCTGCGCGACGAGTTGGTTGACGGCGTCGGCCTCGCGGATGTCTCCTTGGACGAAGGAGAACGCGCCGCCGTTGGGCGAGCGTGCGATCTCGTCGAGGTTGGCGCGTTTGAGGGGTTCGGCGTAGAAGGCGTCGAGGTTGTCGAGCCCGACGACGCGGTCGCCGCGCGCGAGGAGGGCCTCGGCGACGTGCGAGCCGATGAAACCGGCGGCGCCGGTGACGAGCACGGTGCGCTGGGATGGTTCGGGCACTCGGTGGTTCCTCGCTCGGTTCAGCCGCGCTTGCCGAGGAGCAGGCCGACGACGGCGAAGATGAGCGTGGCGCCGGCGAGGGCGCCGACGACGATCATGAAGGAGTCGGCGAGGGTGTCGACGAGGGTGGTCGAGCCGAGGATGCCCATGACGGAGACGACGAGGGCCATCGCGAGGGCGATGGCCGCGCCGAGCGCGAGCCCGCCGACAAGGCCGGAGCCGGCGCCGTCGTAGGGTTCGGCGGCGACCATGGCGGCGCCGCCACCGGCGCCCGCGCCGAGGCCGGACGCGGCTTCGAGGGGCTCATCGGAGGAAGCGCCGGTGGCTTCGAAGAGGCCCGAGGCGCCGATGGTCTCGTTGGAGGCCTGCTCGTCGCCCGAGTAGATGTCGTCGAGGAGGTTCGCGCCGAGGGAGGTGTCGTCCTTCTCTCGGGTGAGGTCCATGAGGCCCGAGCCGGAGCCGACGGTGTCCATCGAGGCGGAATCGTCGAGGAGGGCGCCGAAGCCGCCCTGATCGTTGACCTGCGTGACGGCGGAGGGGTCGGCCTCTTCGAGGTCGTCGACGTCGAAAACGGAGATGCCCGAGCGGCCGGCGGAGTCGGCCTTGGAGGAGGGCGAGGGGGCGGGATCGTCGCCGAGGTCCAGGCCCATATCGCCCGCGCCGGACTCGTCGCTCATGGAGAGGGAGCCGCCGAAGCCGCCGCCGCCGGAGGTGGAATCGTCGGCGAGGTCGAGCCCGAGACCGGATTCGTCGGAATCGGAGGGCTCGAGGGAGATCATGTCGTCGGAGAGGGAGTCGTCGTCGGGGGCGAGGAGATCGACCTGCTCGACCTTGAACATGAGTTTCTGGCCGTCGCGGAACTCCTGGATTTGGCCGCTGGAGGCCATCTCGCGGACCTCGTCCTCGGACTTGTGGAGGCGCTGGGCGGCCTCTTCGAGGGAGTAGAACATTTTGGCCATGGCGATCGATCCCGTGGTCGAGGGTCAGGGGGTTGACGAAGCGGCGGCGTTGGCCGACGGCAGGGGATCATACGGCCGAGAGGCGCGGGGTGTTCTGGGCGTCGCGAGAAGCGTGGGACACGAAAAAGCCCGCCGGGCGGCGGGCGAAGGAAGCGAGGCGTGGGGGACGAGTCACTGCGGCGGGAAGCAGGGTGCGCCCATCACGATCACGACGATATTGAGGTCGAGGAAATCAACCACGCCGTTGCCGGAGACGTCCCCTTCGAGGTCTTCGCCGGTCTGGCCGAACTGGGAGAGCACGCTGTTGAGGTCGTTGAAATCGACGACGCCGTCGTCGTTGGCGTCGCCGCGGAGATCAGGGAAGCACTGGGCCTCCTCGGAGTAGAGGATGGCGCGGCTGCCGTCGTTGCCCGACGCGAGGATGCGCCTTGTGCCCGCGTAGGGGAAAGACGCGATCGAGCCGGCGTTGACGTTGCGGAGATTCGTGATGTGATCCCAGCCGACCTTCCCACGTCGGTTTTGATAGAGGTTCACGATGCCGCCGCTGATGTCCCGGTTTCCGGAGCCGACAGCGAGAATGCGATCGACAAAGTCGGTGTTGAACGCGAGCGCGTCGCCGAATCTGGCGCCGGCAAGCACCGCGGGTTGCTCGATGATCTCGGTCAGTTCGTACGGGAGGTTGTCGATGGAATCAGCCTCGTAGATGAACACCATTGGACGCGGGAGCGGATGTTCGCTCGTCTGTGGCGCGCCGATGGCAACGATGTCCCCGTAATCGGGCATGACTGCCACCGATGCGCCGAACTGGGAGACGTCGACGCTCTCGGGGAGACCGAGATCCGCCGGCGAAAAGAGCCGCGTGAGTTTCCAAGGCGCGAAGGATCGATCGGAGTAATACGCCACGCGCCCTTCGCTGCGGTCATAGTTTGGCCACCCGATGAAGACCTCGTCGCCGTCCACGACGGCCACGCTCCACCCGAAATGCGTGCGAGCCTCGACCAGAGGGGGGAGGAACGTAGCGATGCGGGTGAACTCGGCCTGATGTGGCCGCCGTTCGTAGAGAAAGGCGGCGCCTGCCTCTGGGACGCCGAAGACGGTTGCGAACGGCGCCCCGACAAGCAGGTAATTGTCGTCCATCGAGAGCGCGAGCCCGAAGCCGGACGCGTCGTCGCCCGTCGGGTTCTCGAGCGTGTGGCTGTGCGCGAAGTCGGAGGTTGGCCCCGCGCGAGTGTAGATTTCGACTCGGGCCGGGTTGTCCGGCGGGGTGGGAGAAGAACTGAGCGTGATGTACTGGAAGACGTGGTCGTAACCGGGATCGGCGACCGCGATCACTCCGGAATTCGCGGCGATACGCATGCCGAATCCCGCGGAGGGTGTCGCGGAGGGATCGTCGAAGACTTGACGGACCTCGTATTGAACATCGCCGCGCACATAGGTGGCGAACGCCCCGAACGTGTTCGCGGCGGGATATCCCGAGGAGATAATGGTTGTCCCGGCAAACGCGACGGCGCGCCCGTCGCCC
>JBQLZI010000031.1:0-15273 GCA_052168195.1 Phycisphaerales bacterium | reverse complement strand
GGCCGCCGCGATGATCGTCGCGAACGCGACCAGCGTGGCGGAGCGGCCGTCCCGGCGGCTCGACGTCCACACCCACAGCAGCCCCGGGAACACCAGCCCGTAGCAGGCCATGAACACCCGGTAGATCGCGTCGAACGACAGCAGGTCGGCCAGCGGCGTGCCCGAGAACAGCCGGATCGCCAGCGCCGACGACGGCGCGAGCCCGAGCGCCATGCCCGCCAGCAGCGGCATCGACGACGCGCGCCGCGCGGGGCGAGATCCGGGGACGGGCGCGGCGGTGTCGCGGAGCGCACGCAGGTGCATCGACACCGTGAACGATGACTGCACAGCCAGGTGCGCGGCGATGTAGAAACTGATCGACCACGAGTCGATCCATCCCTGCGCGTAGAGCAGCGTTCCGGCGATCATCGCGAGGAACAGGACGCCGTAGCCAAGGACGAACGCGCGGTCGCCCGCGCGGCCCGGGGTCTGCTGCCGCGCGCGGTGGATGGTCAGATCCAGGTACGGGCAGAGCGCGAAGCCGAAGACCAGCACCGGCGCGAGCAAGAGCAGATCCACGATCCGTGCATCGCCCGCCGAGCGGGGCAGCGCGCGGCTGCCTTCCATCGTGACCCAACTCAGCGCAAGTAACGCAGCGCTCAGCGCCCACACGGCGACCGCCGCGACGCACGCGGCCCGAAACGATCCGCGACCGAACCACGCCGCGCAGACCCACAGCCCGACCAGCGTCGCGAGCGCGAGCACCGTTGAGGTGGGGATGGCCGTTGAGGGGATCATCGCGGGAATCCCCGCGAGGTTGACCAAACCGTCGAACAGCCACGAGAGGGCCCACGTCAGCACGAACGCGTGCAGCGCGAGCGTGACCTTGCTGAACGCGCGCATCGTGCGCAGGCGCCTCGCGACGAACGCTTCGCTGGCTTCGCGCGTGCGATAGACGAGCCCGACGCTCATCGCGCCCAGCACGTTGGGCACGGCGAACGCGACCCAGCCGGGCCACCCGAAGTGGCGCACGAGGATCACCGGCAGCCACATCCCCACGACCCACGTCCACGACGACGCGAGGAAGAACGCGGCGAGGAGCGATGACCTGTTCGATGGTTCGGCGTCGGGCACGCGGTCAGATTACCGATCCGACTTCGCACGCGCCTTGCGCGCCTTGACGTCGATCTTCGGCGTGCAGTGGAACGTCGCTTCGCAGCGTCCGACGCGCACCTCGCGGCCCTTGCTGCCCTCGGGCCGCTTGATCGGCAGTTGCTGCACGATCTCGATGTCGATGCCGATGTTGAACTCGCCGCCCGCTTTCACGAGTTCCGCGACGTTCTCGCGCGGGGAGATCTTGTAGAGCGCCGGCCCGAAGCAGGGGCGGAGGAACCGGTACGAGAGTTTCTTGCAGACGACGGTGTAGTCGCCGCCGGCGACACCGAAGACGTACATCCCGCCGCTGATCTCGCTGTTCGCGAGCAGGGCGGCGCCGGCCATCGCGTTGTACCAGTTGCGGTTGAACCGCTTGAAGGGCAGCACCGCCGTGAACGTCGTGCTGTCGACCCTTTTGACCTTGATGCCCGAGCGGAAGGCGTACGGCAGCCAGATCAAGGACGTGACGCGGTGCCAGAAGTTGTTCCGCGAGGCCAGGCGGCTGATCCACGCCTCGATGCCGTCCATCCACGATTTCTTGACCTTCGGCGCCGTCCGGAGGGCCTCTTTGCCCTTGCCCGACCCGGAGGCGGGGTGGGTGGAGGCGCCGGGAGCGGCGCACGACGCGTCAGAGGCCTTCGATCGCTCGTCGAAGGTGGCCGGGGCGGGGGATTCGGACGCGGCGCGGGACATCAGCCGTGAAGTGTAGCGGCCCCGCGATGGCCGACTCCGGCCGCGGGCGCGATCAGTTCGCGGGCTGGAGCCGGTACCGGCCCGGCTTGTCCGGATCGGCCTCGACCCGGAACACGGGGGAGGCCGCCGGATCGTGGCCCAGGCAGAGCAGCCAGCCGTGCCGGGTCGCCTGTTCGAGCAGCGCGACCCGCTGGAGCATCGAGACGTACGGCTCCATGTCGTACGCCATGTTCGCGGTGGGGGAGGCGTGCCAGGTGGTGGGCATGACGTCGGGGACGAAGACGAGCGTCTCGCCGCCGGCGCCCGCGATCTTCACCGCCTGCTGGCCGGGCGTGTGGCCCGGCACCCGGAACACCTCGATGCCCGGGAGCACTTCCGTGAAGCGGAACCACTCGTCGGAAGGGGGGAGCCCCCCGAGCGCGCTGGGGGCCTTGGCCTCGCCCGGCGCACGGTCGTCGCGCGGGGGGTCCTTGCCGTCGACAAGCAGCACCCGTTCGGCCACCTCGTGCGTCAGGTGCTCGGGCAGGTACGTCGCGTGCATCGTCGAGCGGTTGGCCCTGGCGTCCTCCCATTCCACGCGCTGGGTCACGACGTGCGCGTTGGGGAACGTCAGCGGCGGGTTGTCGGGGTCCGTCGATTCACCCGCGCCGAGGCGCGGCTTGCGGGTCAGCCCGCCCGCGTGATCGAAGTGCAGGTGGCTCACGAAGACATGATCGACGTTCGCGGGATCGCAGTCCGCGTCCTGAAGCGCGTCGAGGATCGACCGGTTCTCGAGGGCGTAGATGTCCCGGAGTTTGTCCGGGGTCTTGTCGCCCACGCCGGTCTCGATGACGACGAGTTTCCCGCCGCGCTCCAGCAGCAGGGCATTGGTTTGCAGCGGGATGCGGTTGCGCTCGTCGGGCTCGACGAGACGCGTCCAGAGGGGCTTGGGCAGCAGACCGAACATCGCGCCGCCGTCGAGCCGGAACGCCCCGCATCGCATCACCCGCCAGTTCCAGCCGCTCATGCCTGCCTCCTTTGCTCGGGTCACCCTAGCCGCCCCCGCGCCCCGTGTGAAACCCGAGCGACCCGGCCCGGAACAACTCCCACGAGGCCCGTGCGGACGCGGGCGGCAGGACCGGAAGCACGAGGAAAGGCGGACGAGATGGACAGCGGAAGGAACGGAGCGGTCGCGGGTCTGGCGCGTCTCGCGGTCGCGGGCGGGCTCATCGCCCTCGCGGCCGGCGCGATCCCGGGGTGCGTCATCGCGCTGGGCGGCACGAAACACGTCGTCGTGGTCGAGCCCCCCGTGGACCAGCAGCGACTCGACCAGATCCGCCTCGGCGAGACCACCGAGGATCAGGTCCGCGACCTGCTCGGCTCGCCCACGACCCGGGTCATGAGCAACGGCGACACCCAGACCTGGACGTACAAGACCTCCGGCACGAAGAAGTCCGGCGCGACCGTCGCCTACATCGACGAGGACGACGAGGAGATCCGCACCGAGACGATTCATCGCGGCAAGGTCGTCATCGAGTTCAAGGACGGCGTCGTCACCGCGGTTCGGAAAGAGTAACCCGCTCCGCTACACTGGCCGCGATGGCGACGGAGCGCATCATCGCGGCCACGGCGGATTCGCCGATCGACGAGCAGCAGAACTGGTCGCTCAGGCCCACACGCCTCGACGAGTACATCGGGCAGCCCGACCTCGCCGAACGGGTGCGCATCGCCGTCGCCGCAGCCAGGCAGCGCGGCGAGCCGATGGAGCACGTGCTTCTCCACGGGCCTCCAGGACTCGGCAAGACGACCCTCGCGCACGTGATCGCCGCGGAGATGGGCGCCAAGGCGTTCGTGACCAGCGGCCCCGCCCTCACCAAGGCCGCGGACCTCGTGGGGGCGCTCACGCGCCTCGAAGCGGGCGACGTTCTCTTCATCGATGAGATCCACCGCCTGCCCCCCGCGGTCGAGGAGTTCATCTACCCCGCGATGGAGGACTTCCGCGTCGACATCACCGTCGAGGGCGGGATGCACGCGCGGACCGTCTCGATCAACCTCAAGCCCTTCACCATGATCGGCGCGACGACCCGCGCCGGGATGGTCTCCGCGCCGCTGCGCAGCCGTTTCGGCATCGCGCACCACCTCAAGCACTACTCGAGCGATGACCTGCTGCGCATCCTCGAGCGCTCCGCCGCGCTGCTCGGGCTCTCGGAGGCGGCGGACGGCGCGCTCGACCGCATCGCGCAGCGAAGCCGGGGAACTCCCCGGGTCGCGAACCGCCTGCTGCGCCGGGTCCGGGATTACGCCCAGGTGCGCACCGGCGGGCGCATCACCGACGCCTGCGTCGACGAGGCGCTGGCCTTGGAAGGCGTCGACCGCGCCGGGCTCGACGAACTCGACCGCGCGTACATGAAGGTCATCGCCACCACGTACCGGGGCGGGCCCGTGGGGCTCGAGGCCGTCGCCGCGACGATGAGCGAGGACTCCGGCACGCTCGAGGACGTCGTCGAGCCGTTCCTGCTCCAACTCGGATTCGTGGCGCGCACGCGTCGCGGCCGCCAGTTGACGAAAGCCGGCGCGTGCCACATCGGTGTGCCAAGTGCGGCGCCGGTGGTCGACGCGGACGACTTGTTCGACCAATGATCCGGCATGCCTCGTGTGCGCACGCCGGAGTTGATGGACGCCCCGGACGCGCGCCGGGAAGACCTCGACCGCGCCCTGCGCTTCATCCGCGCCATCAACCGTCGGCTCGGCGGCGCCAAGGCGCTGGTCTCCTGCCTCTCGCAATGGTCTCGGAACTGGCCGACCGACAGGCCGGTCACGCTGCTCGACATCGCGACCGGCTCGGCGGACATCCCCGTCGCCGCGCGCCGCTGGGCGGTTGAGCGCGGCCTCGACCTGCGCATCCTGGGCGTCGACTTCCACGAGACCACGCTCGAACTCGCGCACGAATATGTCGCCGCGCAGCCGCCCGAGATCCGCGAGGGCGTGCGCCTCCAGCGGGTCGACGCGCTGCAACTCACCGACGCGGTCGAGCCCGGCTCGTACGACTACGCGCACGCGGGCATGTTCCTCCACCACCTGGCGGACATCGAGGCCATGACCGTTCTCGCGATGATGGACCGCATCGCGAAGCGCGGCGTGGTGTGGAACGACCTGACGCGCTCGCCTTTCGCGCGGTTCGGGGTGCGCGTGCTCACGCTGGGCGCGAACCCGATGGTCAAGCACGATGCGCGCGTCAGCGTTGAGGCGGGATTTACGAGAGCCGAGGCCGTCGACCTGACGCGCCGGGTCGGTTTGGAGTACTGCCGCTACCGCTCGATGTTCTTCGCGCAGCGGTTCGTGGTCTGCGGCGAGCGACCCGGCGCGTGGAGCGCGCCGTGAGAGACCGGTACGACGCCGCGGTGATCGGGGCCGGACCCGCGGGATGCGCCGCGGCGATCACGCTCGCGCGCCGCGGCGTGCAGGTGGCCGTGATCGAGAAGAAACCGTTCCCGCGCGTCAAGGTCTGCGGGGAGTACGTTTCGCCCGCCGCGACCGAGACCCTGGAATCGCTGGTGAGCGAGGATTCGCTCTGCGCCTCGGGGGCGCGCCGGGTTGGTCTGTACGCGGTGGAACTCGGCGAGCGCGCCGTCGAATGGCGCACGCCGCGGCCCGCGTGGTCGCTGAGCCGCGCGTCGCTCGATGACCTTCTGCTTAACGCTGCGCGCGAGGCCGGCGCTGAGGTCTTCCAGCCCGCGACCGTCCGGAGCGTCGACTACGCGGACGACGGCGTGCGGATCACGCTGACCGACGCCGAACCCCTCCTCGCGCACGCCGTGCTGCACGCGGACGGCTCTGGACGGTTTGATCTCGGCGGGCGCAGCACAACCGCTCGGCCCGGCGTGCTCGGGGTGAAGTGCCACTTCCGGCCGCCGCCCGACGCGCCGATCCGCGGCGTGCGCATGCGCGCCTGCCCCGGCGCCTACGTCGGAACGGTCGGCGTGGAGGACGGACTCGCCACATGCGCGATGACCGTGCGCGAGGGCATCGTCTCACGGTTCGTGCGCGACCCGGCGCACGCGGCAAAGAACGACGCGCTTGACGCGATGACGCGCGTCTTGTGGCCGGGGTTCGCGCGGTCCGAGCGCGTCACGTCCTGGCTGACCTGCGGCGTGGCGGGCGCGGCGTACCGCGAAGCCGGGCATCCCCGCTCGTTCCGCGTGGGCAACGCCGCGGCGGCGGTGGAGCCCGTGGGCGGGGAGGGGATCGGGCTCGCGCTGTGGAGCGGCGCAACACTGGGGAGGACCTTCGAACCCGGCAACCTCGTGCGCACGCAGCGTGCGTACGCACACGCCTACCGCGCACGCGTGCGGGTCCGTCGGCCGGCCTGCCGGCTGGTCGCCGAGGCGCTGATGCGCCCGTCGCTCGTGCGCGCTGCGTGGCCTGCGCTCGAATCACCCGGCGCGGGCGACGCGCTGCTCCGGGCGTTCTGGACACTCTCGGGCAAGCCGGCCTGAGCAAGAAGCGAAACGCCCGCGGGTGGCCGCGGGCGTTCGCGAAGTCAGCGATCGTCGTGATCGATCAGTTGTTCTTCTCGTGGGTCACGAGCGCGTCGGCAAGGCCGCGGACGCCCGTCGCGCCCTCGGGGACCTGAATCGACGAGCCCTCGAAATCTTCCGCGGTGATCGGCTGCGAGCGGCCGCCGATGTGCTGCGCGAGGAAATTCTCCGCCACCGCGTTGAACGCCTGGCTGTTCTCCGGGCGGGCGAAGCCGTGGCCCTCGTCGGGGAACAGCACGTACGTCACCGGGATGTTGTGTCCCTTCATCGCGTCGACGATCTGGTCGCTCTCGGACTGCTTCACGCGCGGGTCGTTCGCGCCCTGCCCGATGAGCAGCGGCTTGCGGATCTTGTCCGCGTGGTTGAGCGGCGAGCGCTCTTCGAGCAGCGCGCGGCCCTCTTCGGTCTCCGGGTTGCCCATGCGCGTGTAGAAGATCTGGCGCATCGGGCCCCAGTACGCGGGGATCGTGTCGAGGAGTGTCTTGAGGTTCGACGGGCCGACGATGTCCACGCCCGCGGCGAAGACATCGGGCGTGAAGGTGAGGCCCGCGAGCGTGGCGTACCCGCCGTACGAGCCGCCCATGATCGCGACCTTGTCCTCTTTCGCCACGCCGTTCTCGATGGCCCAGTCCACCGCGTCGAGGAGGTCGTCGTGCATCTTCTTGCCCCACTCGAGGTTCGCGGCGTTCAGGAAGTTCTTTCCGAACCCGGTCGAGCCGCGGTAGTTCACGCTGAGCACGGCGTAGCCGCGATTCGACAGCCACTGGTGGTACGAGTTGTAGCCCCAGTTGTCGCGGGCCCACGGGCCGCCGTGCACGAGCAGCACCATCGGGATGGCGCCGTGGTCGGGGACCATGTCCTCGTTCTCGTCGAGCCACGAGGGGAGCGTGAGGTACGAGACCATCTCGAGCCCGTCGCGCGCCGGGATCACCACCGGGTGCATGGAGGCAAGATCGAGCCCTTCGAGCGACGGCCGGTTGGTGAACAGGAACTCCGCGTCGTCGTTCTCTCGGTCGTACAGGTAGTACCGAACCGGGCCGTCGTCCTGCGTGAGCGCGACGGTCCACGTGGAGTCGTCGAGCGAGCGGCTGGCGAGGATGATCTCGCCTTCGCCCACCTCGGACCGGATCGCTTCGAACTCGGCCTCCATCGCGGGGTCGAGGAACTGCCACTCGTTCTTCGTGTAGTTGAAGGACACCGCCTCGGGCTCGCGCGTGATCGGGTTGATCATCGCGCCGCTCACGTCGGCCTTGTCGTGCGCCGCGATCGGCGTGATCTCGTTGGTCTTGAGGTCGTAGGCGACAAAGCGACCGGTGTTGGAGTCGCGGCTGTCGGTCATGTACACCGTGTCGCCGGGCTTGTTGAAGCCGACCGCGCCGGTGGTCATGGTGTCTTCCATCGGGATGCTGAGGAAGGGCTCCCATTCGCCGCCCGTGCCCTTCTTGAAGAGGTCGGCGCCGCCGGTCGGGTTCATGCGCGTCGCGAGGCGCACCTTGAAGTTCTCGTCGGTGACGTAGCCCGCGAAGCCCTGGTCGTTCTGCTCGACGAGGGTCCGCTCGCCGGTGCGCAGGTTGACGCGGTGGATGTCGAACACCACCGGGTTGCGGTTGTTGACCGCGAGCAGCACCTCGTCGGGGAAGTCGCGGCTGAGTTCCGCGATGCTCCCGCGCGCGCCGTCGAACGGCGTGAGGTCGGTTTCCTCGCCGGTGTCGAGGTTGACGGAATAGACATGGAAGTTCTCGTCGCCGCCCTTGTCCTGGAGGAACAGGATGTAGTCGCCGTTGACGGCCCACGAGAACGAGCGGATGCCGCGGTGCTTGTCGCTGGTGACGGGTTTGCCGGCGTCGGGTTTGTCGGCGGGCGCGACCCAGACGTTCAGCACGCCGCCCCACGGCGCGAGGAACGCGATCTGCTTGCCGTCGGGGCTGATCTGCGGCGCGGCGCGCTCGGGGTTGCCGAAGAGCACGTCGCGGGGGATGAGCGGGTCGGGCTGGGCGCCGCCGCCGCGGTTGCTGAGCGAGTTCTGCCCGTGGGCGGCCGCTGCGGTGAGCGAAACCGCGGCGAGCGCGAGCATCGCGGGCGTCATAGACGTTCTGCGCATGGGTCGTGTCTCCGTGCTTCCCGGCCGCATGTGCGCGACGCGCCGGGAGAGTGCGTGGTGGGATCGGCGTTTGGTGAGTCGACGCCGACGAACGCGGGACACCGCCCGCTCCGCACCTGATTGTTCCGTTCAATCTACGCGAAGTTTCGCGGACCCAGGGGGCTCGACGGCGTTGCCATTCCGGCAGCCGGCGGGGGGCGTCTTGACAGCCGGGCATGCGAACCCCGCGTTTGCGACCCGCCAGGCGGGGTTCAGGGGCCCGATCCCGGGTTGGCACGGCGGTTGTTTCTCGTTCCCTCGCCGCCCACCTCCGAATCCCGGGCGACAAGAAACGCACCCGAATCGATCTGTATTCAGGAGAGAAGCCCATGCTCGCACGCACCGTGTCGTTCCGCCCGCTGACCACCGATCTCGCCCGCATGAGCCGCGAGATGGACCGGCTGTTCGAGAGTCTTTCCCCCGCCGCGCCGGGCCGGGTCGAGCGCACCAAGGGGCGCATCGCGCCGCCCGTCAACCTCTGGCAGGACGACGCGAACCTCTACGCCGAGGCGGAATTGCCCGGCGTCGCCGCCGAAGACATCGAGGTCACGGCGCACGGCGACACGCTCACCATCAAGGGCTCGCGCACCGCGGCCCACGAAGACCAGGCCGGCGGCATGATCCGCGCCGAGCGGTTCCACGGCCTGTTCGAGCGAACCCTCACGCTGCCCGTCGAGGTCGACGCCGAGAAGGTGAACGCCTCGCTGAAGGACGGCGTGCTGACGGTCATCCTTCCCAAGGCCCAGGCCGTGCTGCCGCGCAAGATCGCGGTCAACGCGGGCTGAACCGACAACGACGCGCTCCCCCGCGCGAGAACGGGGCACGATGAAGCATCACCAGTCCGAACCGTTTGATCCGACCACGAACACCACCCGCGGCGAGGGGCCGACCTGGCCCGCCGCGCTCATGATTTGGAGCGCCACCGATGGCTCACAACGCTTCCATGACCTGCTGCTCGGGCAGCGAGTGCGCGACGAACACGAGCGACGCGCAGCGAATCGAGAAGACCCCGAAGAGCACCTTCCGGCCCGCCGTGGACGTGCTCGACGCCGGGGACGCGTACCGCATCGTCGCCGATCTGCCGGGTTCCAGCGCTGAGGGCGTGCGCATCACCTTCGAGGACGGCGTGCTGACCCTCGACGCCGACGCCCCGGCCCGCACGCCCGAGGGCGCCCAGCCGATCCGGTCCGAGTACGGCGTGGGCGACTACCACCGGCGCTTCCGCGTGCACGGCGAGGTGGACGCCGAGGGGATCACCGCGTCGTACGCCGCGGGCGTGCTGACCGTGACGCTACCCAAGCCCAGCAAAGCACTTCCGCGCCGCATCCCGGTCAGCGCGAACTGAGGCGCGAAAAAAATCGTCAAACCACGAACGCACGCGAGAACCCGAGCGTCAAAAACCAAGTAAGCATGTTGAGACACTCGACCGGGCCTTGAAGCCCGGGGCCGCCGGGATCCGGGAAGCACACACCCAGCCCGGCGGCGCACAGGACCCCTGTTTTCCTCTCTTCCTCCCGCTCCCCGGTCGTGGAAACGCGACTGGGGAGCGTTGTTTTTCTGGCGGCGGCAGGGAGCAGCCACCGGGATGCAACGCTTCAACGCAGCGCCGTCTTCGTGCGCTTCCCCGTGAGGTACGACTCCATCACCGCCGCGCCCAAGTCGCCCGCGGCGCAGTAGAACGCCACGCCGCGCGTCAGCCGCGTGAGTTGATCGATGAAGCCGATCCAGTCCATCGAGTAGTACTCCTCGATGAGCGCGAACGACGAAAACCGCACGCCCGCCTGGCTGAGCAGGAACGCCTCGCGGAGGGTCGCCTCCGCGGTTTCGCGGCAGGGCGGGTAGATCAGGTTCAGGACCTCGCCCCCCGGGCCCGCGGGGGTGTCGGTCAGGTGGGCCGTGGGCTGGCCGTCGGTGATGACGAAGACGTGCTTGTTCGCCGCGCCCCGGCGCATGAGCGTCGAGCGCGCCAGCCGCAGCGCGTGGTGCAGGTTCGTCATGTGCGGGTGGGTCTTTTTCGCTTCGGAGAGCGGGACCTTCACGCGCACTTCCCACTCGCGCGTGGTGATCGGCTCGGGCATCACGAGCGGGATGTCCGTCTCCTTGAGCGTGCGCGCGGTCGACGCGAACCCGATGAAGTCCACGGTGTCGAGCGGGAACTTCTTGCGGATCAGCCCGCGCAAGCCGAGCGCGACCTGCTTGGCGCTGATGTGCCGCCCGTAGCGCGCCATCGATCCCGAGAGGTCGAGCAGCACGCACACGGCCGAGTCGGTGCGCGACTCGTTCTGGAAGACCTCGATGTCGTCCATCGAGAGCGCGAGCGGGAACGGATTCGCGAGCCGCTGCTCCGCGTCGCGCGCGTCGAGCGAGGGCTGCACAAGCGTGCGGCGGAGCGCGTTGCGCACCGTCGCCTGCGCGTCGATCTCCGAGAGCGGATCGCCGAACTGGTACGGCCGTGTGCCCTCGACCCGCTCGCCGGCCCGCCCCGGCTCGGGGGAGTCGTGCCCGTCGCGCACCCCCGGCTTGAGTTGGCGGAAGATCTCGAGGAAGGCGCCGTGCTGCATCCCCTTGAGCATGCGCGGCGTGATGCGCAGTTGCCCCGTCTTCTCGTCGCGCTCCAAGAGGCCCGCGGCCAGCATCTCGTCGATGAGTTGCTGGACCTGCTCGTCCATCGACGGCAGGGCGTCGAGGGCCTGCTGGCCGAACTCGAGGAACAGTTCGATCAGCCCCTGCGGGGGGAAGAGATCGTCGGGGGTGAAGAACCTGCCCGCCGATTCGTCGAACTCGCCGTAGGCGTACCGCACGGGGAAGGGTAGGGGGAGCGGGAGGACAATGGGCAATCGGCAATGGTGGGAAGAGGGCCGCTTCTCCGCTCCCTCCGATCAGTGCCCGGTGCGCAAGCGGAAGGCGCAGCGATCTCCCGCGCATTCGCGCCCGGTGCTTGCGCCCCGGGCTCTGATCAGATAAAACAGAACCGTGCGCAACACCGTCTGCATCGCGCCAGTTGAGCAAAAGGAAAAAGACCGTGGTCGCCTGTGAGCGGCCACGGTCTCTGCCACACTCCGCCTCTCGGCGTCGTGCGTTGTTCGGTGTAACCCTTCACCGGTGCCAGAAGCGTTCCCCAACGCTGCCAGCGGGTGACATGTTTCGTCCGAGCGGCGGGTCTTTCCGCTCGATCCCTCAACTCCGGACGAATCCGGCGGGTGCTTCCGTCGGCTTTCACCGACTTCGGCGTGACGTGTTGGCCAGCGGCGAGCCGCGGACCTTCCTTCCGAGGACCATCCTAAACGGGATGGTTGCTTCCCTCTTGACCAAGAAGGTACCGCGGACGGGTCAACCCCGCAAGCGCAACCTTGCCGGATTCTGCACTTTCCACCCGCCCGAGCGCGGGGGTTTTCCCGGGGCGCCCCGAGAAAAATGCCGGGCGAAGTTGCCCAGATTCACGCCCCGTCGCGGCCGCTTTCCCGCGCGGCGCCCGGGGGAACCGCCCAGTGCATCTTCCGGATCAGCGTCTGCCAGTAGTTCGCCGAGGGGTTCCGGACCACGGTCAGGGGCTCGCGGCGGCGGCCGAGGATGACGCAGTCGCCCTCCGCGAGGGGGGCCATCGTCTGGCCGTCGAGCACCAAGGTCGTGCCCGACCCGTGGTTGAACTCGTGGTGGTTGGCCCGGCGGACCGTCAGGCGGATCTCGCTGGTCATGGGCACGACGATGGGGCGGAAACTCAGCGAGTGGGCCGCGACCGGCGTCAGCACCAGGCAATTCGCGGTGGGCGCAAGGATCGGCCCTCCCGCGGCGGTGTTGTACGCGGTCGAACCGGTCGGGGTCGCGACGATCACGCCGTCGCCCTGAAGCAGCGGCCCGGGCTGGCCGTCGATGGAGATGTCGAGCGCGATCATGCGGTAGGGCGGTCCCGCGGTGACGGAGCACTCGTTGAGCGCGATGCCGATGTGGTCGGTCTCGCCGCCCGCGCGCTCGACCGTTGCGTCCAGCAGCGGCGCGTCGCGCGTGAGCAGCGGCTTGTCCGCGTCGAGGATGGCCGGCGCATCGCGCTCGAACGACTCGGCCTCGAACTCCGCGAGGAAGCCGACCTTGCCGTAGTTCACGCCCAGCAGGGGGATCCCGAGGGGCGCGAGCGTCCGTGCGGCGGCGAGGATCGTGCCGTCGCCCCCGAGCACAATCGCGAGGTCGGTGTCGGAGGGCGGCTTGGGGCAGTCGGTGGCCTGGCACTCACCCAGCAGCACGCCGTGACGCTCGATGAGGGCGCGGACCTTGGGCAGCGCGCCCCGCGCGTCGGGCTTGCTGGTGTTGACGAACAGATACGCCCGGCGTCGGGAGGTCATGCCCGGATCGTAGCGGATTCCGGGGCTTCTCCCCGTGTTCACACGCGCGGGCGAATGCCGGTAGGGTGTGCCGTGCCGGGGCCCGGAGATCAAGGAGGCAACCGATTCCACCGCGCTCGGTCAACGGCCTGAACCACCTGTTCCGCTGGGCGACGGTCGTCGTGGTCGCGTGCGTGCTGACGAGCCCTGCGGCGGGGCAGTGGTCGGCGCTCCGCCATCTGGGCAAACTCGGGAAGGAAGGCGACAGCGTTGCGCGGCTGAGCGACGACGTCGCCGCCGCCGTGGAAACGGTCTCCCGCATCGCCGACGACAGCCCGCTGTCGAAAGCCGCACGCGACGCGGCGGGAATCACCCTCGAAGATGGCGTCGAGGCGTTCGCGCACTCGCTCGGGTCTTCCGAGTCGTCGTGGCGCGGCGGCCAGTACGTGGCGCTCAATGAGAGCGGCGAACTGACCTCGTTCCGGCTGGGCGAGGGCTCGTCCGACGCCGTCTACATCGAATCCGACGCGCTCCAGCGAGGGCTGACGCGCGACCCGCAGACGATGCTGGCGCTCGCCGACGACGGACGGCTGCGCCTGGCCATCCCCCGAGCCCCGCCGCGGCTGAGGATTCTCCGCGAAGGCAACGAGACGCGCTTCGCGGTGGAAGTCGGGCCGAATCTCTACACAGAAATCCGCGCTCTCGAGGACGCCGTGCGCGTGCGTGGCTCGTTCAAGAACCGGCTGGAATGCGAGTTCTCGGAGTCGCAGATCCGCGTGATCGCGATGTTCGATCGAGTCAACGATCAGGGCAGCGTTCAACAGGTCCGCATGGCTTTGCCGAGGGGCGTCGGGTTCTCGACGCCGCCGCGCGATCCGGACGCGATCGAGGCGATGCTCCGCGCGGTCGACGAAGATTCGATCGTGATGGTGGGACACATCGAGGACGGGATGATCGTCGCGGAAGACGCCGCAGGGATGCGCATCAGCGCGTTCCCGCTCGAGCGTGCGCAGCGGATCGCCGCCGAGCGCGATCGGCACCTGCTCGTGCTCGGCTGCGGAGCCGGCCGGACGCGCGGCGTCTCCGGCCCGCTGGAGAACATCGACGCGGCGGAGACGGCGAGGCGGCTCTCGATCGCGCTGCGCGCAGACAACACCGGCGAGTTCCTCGGCGCACTGGCCTCGTCGCGTGCGCCGTTGCTGCTGCACACCGTCGTGGGCGCGAAGGGGCGCCTCGTGACGAGCGCTCGAACGATGCCGCTCTCCGTGACGGCGGGGGCGGCGGGGGCCGGGGGCGCGGCGCTGGTAACGGCGGTGTTCATCGACAGCCGCGAGTCCGACTTGCGCGCCTTCCCGCCGCTCTGGCACGGCGTGGCGCTCATCCCCGCGTTCCTGATCGGGACCGCCGGCACACTTGGCCGCAGGATGGTGAAGCGCCCGCTGCTGCTCGGGTGGGGCGTCGCGGTTGCGTGTTCGATCGCGGCGGGGAACGCCGTGACGGCCGGGCACGGGGGCGTACTTTTCGTCACGATCGCCCTGATGGCGCTGCCGATCTGGATAGCGGCCCGCATCACCGCCGCGGCCATCGCGTTGAACCGCCGCAAGACAGGCAATCGAAGGAGCCCCGCGCATGCCTGAACCGACCGTCCGCACCGATGCGCTCGTTCGATTGCTGGCGTTGAGTTCCCCGGACGAACTGGCGTCGCTGCGCGCCCGGCATCCCGACGTGTCGTTCTCGGAGGGACGCACGCTCGGCCCTGGGGGTGGCGTGTCGGCGACGGCGGAGGGTCGGGACGCGGTGCTCGATCTGGTGCACACGGCGCTTCGTCAGTGCGTTCCCGCCGCCGAGCGCGCCGCCGAGAACATGCGGATCCGCCTCGAACGGGCCGCGAAACTCCGCGCCGCGGGCACGACGCTGACGGTCGTCGCGAGCGGCGGGACTTTCGGTTCGCTGATCGCGAGTCTCGCGATCGCGCCGATCATGGCGTTGCTCTCGCTCGTCGCGAGTCTGTTCGTCGTAATCGGGGAGTATCTCGGGTACTCGTTCCACGACAGGACGATCCAGCCGGGGCTGCTCGTTGAGCAGCTGCTCCACGGCGTGTCGGAAGCCCAGCAGGTGCGCATCGACATCGAGATCGCGCGCGTAAGCGATGCGTCGATGGACAGGATCGCCGAAACCGTGCGGCGTGCGAACTACGTCGCGGAGGAACTGGGCGTGCTCATCAAGAAAGCGGGTGCGGCGGCAGCGCCCAAACAGGCCTGATCATCCGGCCGCGGGCTGACGCGTGGGCGCCTCGGCGCCTTGAGACGACCCGGTGTGGTGCACGAGCGTGCGCACCGCGCGGGCGATGCCGTTCGCGTCGATGCCCGCCTCGGCGAGTTGCGTGGCGCGCGAGTCCTGGTAGATCCAGTGATCGGGGATGCCAAGGGTGCGCACGCGCGACGCGTCGAGGTTCATCTCGGATGCCGCTTCC
>JBQLZI010000030.1:0-15284 GCA_052168195.1 Phycisphaerales bacterium | reverse complement strand
CGTTCATCGACGGCTACGCGCTCCGCCGCCGCGACGGCAACGTGCTCCCCATCACCGTGCCCGATGGCAACGGCGGAACCAAGCCCGGCCTCATCGTCGCCGCCGGCGTCTTCCGCAACGGCTTCGACATCTGGGAAGAGCCCCTGATCTACGGCGTCGACGATTCCGCCGTGTACTTCGAGGAGTTCATCCTCCAGAAGGCCAACCAGTACGAAACCGCCAACCTCTCGCTCTACAGCGCCGCGGCGGACGAGAACCGCATCGTCATCTTCGGCGGCATCACGAAGTACCTCTATGACGAGGACTTCGGCTGGTTTGACCCCTTCACCTTCCCCTGGACCGACCAGATCAACGAGTTCTCGCTGATCAACGGTCAGATGGTCGCCGACAGCGAGGTCATCATCGGGCGCACCCCGCTGCCCTTCACCAACAACCACCTTCTCCTCCGCGACTACGTCCCGCACAACGAGAACGGGCAGGTCCTCCTCGACCAGATGCCCCACAACGAGATCCTCATCGGGAAGACCTACGGCGGCCTCTTCGCCCAGGAGCCCGCGCCCGCGCCCACGACCTTCGCGTCGTCCACCGTCTACAACGTCTACATGACCGTCGGCGTCCCCGGCGACGCCAACAAGGACGGCATCGTCAACTTCGGCGACCTCAACCTCATCCTCTCCCAGTTCGGCGCCGCCGGCTCCGCGGACCTCACCCTCGACGGCATCGTGAGTTTCGCCGACCTCAACGTCGTGCTCTCGAACTTCGGCGCCACCGCGAACTGAGCCCGACGGGCCCAATTTCGGCGCCCTTCGGTTGACACCACGCCCCCAGAGCGGGACGATCCTGCCCGCCGGAGAGGTGGCCGAGCGGCTGAAGGCGGCGCTTTGCTAAAGCGTTATACGGGCCAAAACCCGTATCGGGGGTTCGAATCCCCCCCTCTCCGCTTCTCAAACACAAACGCCCTTCGCTTCACGCGGAGGGCGTTGTTCATTGCCCGAACGCGGCGGTCGGCGACGCCTCAGTCTCCCGGGAACACGACCTTCCAGTCGCGCCGCATGTCGACGACCGTCCAGCCCTTCGCCCTCGCTTCCGTCAGCGCGTTCTCGAGATGGCCGATCTTCGAGTCCCTGTCGTACGCGAATTCGCGCGCGGCGTCGGTGTGATGCACGATCACGCACAGCCGTCGACCGTCGCCCGCGTCCGTCCACTGGAGCATCTGCAGGTCGCCGTCGGAATTGCCGAACGCCGCGTAGGGCCTGCGCCCGATCCGCTCCTGAATGCCGACCGGCTTGCCCGGGCCGTCGTCGAGGAAGCCCAGTTCCGGCATTTTGCGCAGCACGGGAACGCCGTTGCGCGTCTCGAGCGTGATCTCGGTCCGCGAGCCGACCACCTGCTCTGGCGGGATGCCGTAGACCTCTTCCGCGAATGCCCGGACGAACTCCACGCCGCCGCCGGACACGATGTACGTCTTGTAGCCGTTGGCGCGCAGGTACTCGAGCACCTCGAGCATCGGCTGGTACACCATCTCGGTGTAGCGCAGCCCCGTCTTCGGATGCCGCGCCGTCGCGAGCCAGCGGCGCACATCGGCGGCAAACTCCTCCGTGGTCATGCCCGCGTGCGTCGCGGCGATGATCTTCCCGAGCCCTTCCTTGCCCGACGCGAGCACCGCCTCCATGTCGTTCTCGAGCACGCCCTTGAACGGCTGGGTTGTCCGCCACTCCGGATGCCCCGGCGCCATCTCGCGAACGCGATCCAAGGCGAAGAGCAACTGGAAGTACGCCGGCTGCTCCGCCCACAGCGTGCCGTCGTTGTCGAAGACCGCGATCCGCTCCGCCTCGGGCACGAAATCGTCGCTTGCGGGATCGGTGGTCCCCACCACGAACGACACGATCGCGTCGCGCGACGCCGAGTCGTTCCACGACGCCAGCGGCGTCCGCGTCGCGCACCCCGCGAGCGGGAGCAGCATCGCGCCGATCAAGACGACGATAATCCGTGGACAGAATTCGCGTGCCGACATGCCGCGCACTCCTGCGATATGGATGCCCGGGTCGTACCGACCCGAGTGAGAAGGAACCGCCGCGCCGCGGTCTCCCGCGACGCGGCGAAAGAGATCAATCCGATCGGGTCACTTCCCGGTCGCGGCGTTCTCGATCTGTTTCTGAACGCTCTCGAGGTTGAACGAGCCGGGGGTCTGGCTCGGGGGATATTCCTGCAGGGTCTGGAAGAACTGCGCGGCGACCTGCTGCATGGGCACGATCACGTACGCCCGGTCAAGCATCCAGTCGTTGTAGGTGTTCGCGTCGATCTGCGCCTTCTCGAACGGATCGCGGCGGAGATGGAACAGCAGGGGTACGCGGAGTTCCACGAACGGCTCGCGCCAGATCTCGAACGCGTCCGCGCGGTTCTCCAGGAAAACCGCCTTCCAGTCGCCGAGGCGCATCGCCACCACCTGCCCGTCGTCGTTCACATAGAAGAACTCTTTCCGCGGCGACGCCGAGATGTTCTCGTCGAACGATTCGTACTCATCGGCGTTCGCGAAGTACTCGTTCATGTCGTAGCCGTCGAGGTGCTGACGGTAGTTGCGCCCGATCGCGCGGTACCCGTCGAGCATGTCCTCCTTCAGGTCGGGCTTGCCCGCGGCGGACGCGAAGGTCGTCATCCAGTCCTCGTGGGCCACGATCCCGTTCACGGTCTCGCCCGCCGGATACCGCGCGGGCCAGCGCACGAACGCCGGGACCCGGTACGCGCCCTCCCAGTTGCTGTTCTTCTCCTTGCGGAACGGCGTGTAGCCCGCGTCGGGCCAGGTGTTGAAGTGGGGGCCGTTGTCCGTCGAATAGAACACGATCGTGTTCTCGGCGATGCCCAGTTCATCCAGCAGCGCGAGCAGTTCGCCCACATGCATGTCGTGCTCGATCATGCCGTCGTGGTACTCGTCCCCACGCGCGCCGCTCAGGCCTTGATGCTCTTCCTTCACGTGCGTGCGGAAGTGCATCCGGGTGCCGTTCCACCAGCAGAACCAGGGCCGGCCCGAATCGTTCATCCGCGTGATGAAGTCCTTGGCCGCGGCGACGGTCTCGTCGTCGATAGTCTCCATCCGCTTCTTGGTCAGCGGCCCGGTGTTCTCGATCGATTGCGTCCCGTCGCGGTTGGCTTTGACCTTCAGCACGCCGCGGGGTCCGTACTGCTCACGGAACGTCTTCCCGTTGGGGAGCACCATGTCGCCGGGATAGTCGCGGTTCTCCGGTTCCTCCTCGGCGTTCAGGTGGTAGAGGTTGCCGAAGAACTCGTCGAACCCGTGGTTGGTGGGCAGGTGCTCGTCGCGGTCGCCGAAGTGGTTCTTCCCGAACTGCCCGGTCGAATAGCCGAGCGACTTCATCACGCCCGCGATGGTGATGTCCTGCTCCTGCCAGCCTTCCTTGGCGCCCGGAAGGCCGACCTTCGTCATCCCGGTGCGCAGGGGCACGGTCCCGCCCACGAACGCCGCGCGGCCCGCGGTGCACGACTGCTGGCCGTAGTAATCCGTGAACGAGATGCCTTCCTTCGCGATCCGATCGATGTTCGGCGTCTCGTAGCCCATCATGCCGCGGTTGTTGTGGCTGATATTCCACGTGCCGATGTCGTCGCCCCAGATCACGAGAATGTTGGGCTTGTTCTGCGCAAACGCCGCGCAGGCGCACAGCGCCGCCGCGACAACGGTGAGAAGTCTCATGGTCGTATCTCCCTGTTCTCTGCCTCAGAATCGGGCGGCGGCGCGTCCGAGACGCACCGGAACCCTAAGTGACTCAACGCGGTGTCCGGCGGCGCCGCCATGCGTGCGCTCGGTCGGTAACTGGCGCAGTACGAATCGTTGCAAAGGAACGAACCGCCCCGGTGCACACGACTGACCTGCGCGTACGGATTCCGTGGATCGCGGGCCTCGTCCGGGCCCGCCGGGTTGTCGAGGATTGCGCCCGCTTCGGCGCCGCGCGTCCGCCGCGCGTACTCGTCGGGCCGGTACAGGTCCGCGCACCACTCCCACACGTTCCCCGCCATGTCGTGGAGCCCGTACCCGTTCGCCGGGAACGAGCCGACAGGCGCCGTGCGCACGAACCCGTCCTTCTCGGTGTTCACATCGGGAAAGCGCCCGTCCCAGGTGTTTGCGCGCGTCGGGCCAATCGGCTCGTCGCCCCACGTATTGACTTTCCCATCGAGGCCGCCCCGCGCCGCGAACTCCCATTCCGCCTCGGTCGGCAGCCGCTTCCCTGCCCACGCCGCGTACGCCGCCGCGTCGTCGAACGCGATGTGCACCACCGGGTGGTCCCCGCGGCCTTCGATCGTCGAGCCCGGTCCCTCCGGGTGCTTCCACGACGCGCCCGTCGTCCACGTCCACCACAGGTCGAACCGCCGGAGATCCACCGGGTGATCGGGCGGCGTGAACACCAGCGATCCCGGCGCCAGCATCTCGTCCGCCGGACGCGGCGTGCCCTCGGGCAGTTGCTGCTTCAGTTCGTCCCAGTCGATGGCGCGCTCGGCGATCGTCCGGTACCCGGTCGCCTCCACGAACGCCGCGAACTGCTCGTTGGTGACTTCGGTCCGATCGATCCAGAACCCGTCGACGCGCACACGATGGACCGGGGCTTCATCGGGGCGCGCAAGGGGGTCGACGCTGCCCATCGAGAACCCGCCGCCAGGGATCCACACCATGCCGTCGGTGCTCGAATCACCGCGAGCCGCGATCGGTTCCGCCCCGTGGGAGCGCAGATCCCCCGTCGCCGTTGCAGAAGGCGCGCAACACGCTGCCGCGGGAATCGGTTGCGCACACGACGCACCGCCCGTCGCGAGCGCACACAGAATCCCCGACCACCGTTTCACCGTCCGTCTCCCTTCGCGGCTCAGACTACCCGGAGCGGGCAGCGGCGGGAGGGGAGGGTGGCGAATCTGGGCGAAATATATGTTGCTCCTTCGGACCCTCCGGAGGTACTTTGCGGCATCGTCGCGCATCCGTTGCGCGGCCAGACACGTTTCCGTGTCGGGCCAAGGAAACCTCTGGGAGAAACACCATGCTCCGTCACGCGATCTTCGGGTGTGCCATCAGCGTCGCGATCGTCTCCACCCCTGCGCTCGCGGACCTCATCCGTTTCGAAGCGACCGGCGAGTGGGACTTCGGCATGATCCGCTCCGGGCCCCTCAACGGCGTGAACTCCGGCGCCGCCTCCATGCGCTTCGACATGGACTCCGACGACTTCATCGACAGCACGAACTTCCCCACCCGCGGCTACCGCATCATCCAGAACACGTTCGCGCTCACCGTGGACGGCATCACCGTCGGCCTGCCAGATCCTTACCCCATGGGCGAGGACACGCTCTTCGTGCTGCGCAACAACGACCCCGCGGTCGACGGGTTCTTCCTCGGCTCCTCGGTCGACGGCTTCCCCAACGGCGTGTCCATCGACAACGCCGGGCTGCTCGACACCTACCTCCGCGTCCTGTTCTCTGCGACCTACGGCAACGACCCGATTTCCTCGCTCGACATCCGCGACGCCGTCGGCACGTACACCTTCGACGGACTCACCGTCTTCAACTGGGGATTCGAAGACGGCGGCAACCAGATCGCCGGCATGATCTTCGACCAGTTCACGATCAGCGTCGTGCCCGCGCCGGGCGTGCCCATCGCCTTCGGGGCCTTCGTCGGCGCCCTGGCCATCCGTCGGCGCCGACTCGCGAAACCACACCCCTGAACCGCGTGGCCCGAACATAACCCGCGGCGCAACCAAAAGAGAAACTAAATCAGGATTCATCCCGTGTTGACGGGGGGTTCACACCGCAGGATGAAAGTACTCGCGTCGATCGACGGAATCGCACCGTCATCGGCCAGAGTCTGAAACCCACCCCTCAAGGGAGATGAATCCATGAATACCGCGATCAGAACCACGCTCGCCACCGCCGCCATCGTCGCTTTCGCCGGCGCCCCGTTCGCCGTGGCCCAGCAGGACCGCAACTACAACCGCGATCAGGACCGCAACCCTGACGCGTACGCCGCGGTCACGACCGAGTTCGAGCTGATGCTCCAGCGTTCGAGCGAACTCGTCGGAACCAACGTGTACACCCGCAACGGCGAGGACTTCGGCGAGATCTCCGATTTCGTCATCAGCCGCCAGACCGGCCTGATCGACAGCGTCGTCGTGAACACCGGCACCATCCTCGGCGTCGGCGGCCGCGAAATCCGCGTGCCGTACCACTCGTTCGCTTGGAACGCTTCCCGCGATCGTCTCGAGACCACCATGTCCACGACGTCGCTCGAGGCGCTCCCCGAGTTCGACCGCGATCGCCCCGGCGATCTGCCCCTGTCCAACCTCCGCGCTCGTTTGATGTACGAGCAGAGCGGCAACATGGACAACACCATGCGCGACAAGGACCGCACCAACCCTAACGATCGCAACAACGCCAACGACCGCAACCAGGATCGCACCAACCCCACGGACCGCAACGCCAACAACAGCGACTACATCAAGCCCATGGGCGGTCCCTACGGCGCCGACCGAGGCATCCTGCTCAGCACCATCAACGGGATGAACCTCGACTGCATGACGCAGTCCTGCGGCGAGATCGACGACGTCCTCATCGAGGTGTCCACCGGCCGCGCCCTCTACCTCGTCATCGACCCCGACGAGAACTTCCTCGGCATCGCGGACACCCTCCGCGTCGCCCCCTTCTCCATCGCCCGCTGGAACAACGACGCTAGCGAGATGGAGATCAGCGGCACCCGCGAGCAGGTGCTCGCCGCGCCCGAGTTCGACGGCGATCTCACCCCGCTCACGGTTCGCGCCCGTGTGACCGAGGTCTACGGCGTGTTCAACGAGCAGGCGCCCAAGATGGACCGCCGCGCGTCGGACTTCAAGGACAAGGAGATGTCCGATCGCAACACCAAGTCCGACAAGGACTCGATGAAGCACAACGATCCTTCGAAGAACCGCGACAACCAGAAGTCGCCCTACTAAACCGGCTTCTGCCGCATACCTGCCCGCTCCCTCCGGGCAGCAGACCTTCCGCTTCGGGCGTCCGGCGCATGCCGTCGGACGCCCGCTTTTCGTTGGGCAATGAGCATCCCTTCATTGGGCGGCCCCTCAGCCGGACGCTATTCTGCGGCTGCCGAAGGCCGGAAGCCCTCGGCCATGAGGGCATTCCGCCGTATGGACATCGTTCGCAATCTCTTTGATACGTCGGACTTTCCGGCCCGGTGGCACTGCGGGAACTGGACGCCGCCGCTCGGCTGGCTGCACATCGGTTCCGACCTGGTCATCGCGTTTTCCTACTTCGCGATCCCCGCGGGTCTCGCCTACTTTGCGATCAGGCGGCGCGACCTGCCCTTCGGATTGCTTGTCGGCCTGTTCGTCGCCTTCATCCTGGCCTGCGGGACCACCCACCTCGTCGAAGCGATCATTTTCTGGAAGCCGGTGTACCGCGTCAGCGGCGTGCTGAAATTTTTGACAGCATCGGTCTCGATCCTCACCGCCATCGTCCTCATCCGCTCGCTCCCTTCGCTCCTGTCGCTCCCGGGCCTCCGCGGCGTCGTCGCAGAGCAGCGGGCCGAACTCGATCGCGCCGGCCGACTCCAGCAGGAGGTCAGCGCGGCCCGCGACGCGCTCGAGCGCCGCTCCGCCGAGATGACCCAGCGCGTGCGCCGCACCAGCGCCGCGCTCTCGTCAGCCCTGGCCGTCGCATGCCAGTGGCGCGCCGACACCGGGGACGTGCTCTGGGAAATCGGGTATCCCGAGACATGCCGCCGGGCGGGCATCGCGTCGTTCGGCACGTTCCGCTCCATCCGCGACCTGTTCGTGGACGAGGACGCGACCCGCCTCGAGCAACTCGTCGCGTCGACATCCCCGCAGGATCCCGCGATCGTGTTCGAAGGCCGGCTCCGCGCAGACTCGTCGCGCATGCTGCGCATGAGCGCCCGGCGCGAAGAAGACGTCAACGGCATCCCGCTCACGATGACCGGCATGTTCCGCGTGCTGTAAGGGAACTCAGAGCAGCGGCAGCGTGATCATGAAGACGCATCCGCTGTCGTCGCAGTTCTCGACCTTGATCGAGCCGCCGTGCAGTTCCGCGATCCCCTGCGCGATCACCAGGCCCAGCCCGTGGCCGCGGCCTTTCCGCACCTCGTCGGGCGCCTGGCCGAACCGGTCGAAGATCGTCTTCAGTTGGTCCTCCGGGATGCCCGGCCCGTAATCGCGCACGCGGATGTGCACGACCCGTTTGTCGATCTCCGCGGTGATCTCCAGCCGCTCGTCGGTCGGAGAGAACCTGATCCCGTTGCGCACGAGGTTGTCGAGCATCGTGACGAGCAGTTCCGGCTCGCCCGCGATGGCCGCGTCCATCTCGGGTTCCCGGTCGAGCAGCCGCGGGTTGAGCCGCACGCGGTACTGGTCGGCCATCGGCGCGCAGTGCTCCGCGCTGTCCATCATCAGGTCGTTCACCGCGTACGACTTCATCCGCACGACGCCCTTGCCGTCGCGGACGCGGGTCAGCGTCAGGAAACTCTCCACCAGTTTGCCCAGTCGCTGCATCTCTTCCGCGACCGACTCGATGAAGTATTTGACGTGCTGGGGTGAGCCATCGGTGTTGATGGTCTGCGCTTCAACCAGCATCACCGCGATCGGCGTCTTGATCTCGTGGGACACGTTCGAGAGGAACCGCTCCTGCGCCGCGAACCCTTCCTGGATGCGGACGCGCGCGTGGTCGAGTTCCATCGCGAGGCGCGCGACTTCCGCGTTCGAACTCTCCGTGTCCAGCGAGCGGCCGATCGACTCCGGGCTGATCCGCTCCGCCAGTTCGCGGAGCCGGTCGAACGGCGCAACCGCGATGCCGCCGATGAACCAACCGGCGGCGGCCGCCGCTATCGGCCCGATGATCCCCCCGAGCACCAGCACGCGCGTGAGCAGATCGAGTTGGCGCTCGATGAACGCGTCCGTCGTCGCGACCGCGATGACGTACTCCCCGCGATCCTGCGTGCGCAGCGCGTAGTACGCCACGCGCGCGCTCACCGGATCGTCGGTGTGCGGAAGATCGAGCGTCGTTTTCCGTACCACGGGCATCGCCTGCGACGCGGCGAACGCGATGTACTGCGGGTCGCCCGGGAGCACCGGGGTGCGCCCCTCGACCGCGTTCTGGCCGTCGAGCGTGAACACCTCGATGAAAGCGTTGTCGAACCGGAACACCGCGAGTTCGCGCCGCGCGATCGAGCCCAGACGCTCCTGCGTGAGCCCGGGTAGCCACGGATCCACGTCGCGCGCGATGATGCTCGCTTCGCGCGCCAACTGTTCCGAAAGCAGGCTGTCGAGCGAACGCGACTGGTAGAGCCAGTACACCGCGCCCGTTGACCACTGGATCACGGTGAAGATCGCCACGACCCACGCCGTGAGGCGGGCGCGCATCGTGATCCGCGGCATGTGCTCTCGGTCGGCGCCCGGCACGCGTCAGTCCAGCACGCCGAAGCGGTACCCAGCGCCCTTGACCGTGTGGATGAGTTCGCGGTCGAACCCGCGGTCGAGTTTCTTCCGCAGCGACGAGACGTACACGTCGATGACGTTGCTCTCGGGCTCGAAGTTCATGTCCCACACGCTCTCGGCGATCTGCGTCCGCGAGAGAACCCGGTTCGGGTTGCGCATCAGGTACTCGAGCAGCGCGAACTCCTTGTTGGAGAGTTCGTACTCGTTCTCGCCGCGCACCGCGCGCCTCGTGTACAGGTCGAGTTCCAGGTCTTCGCAGCGGAGCGTGCGCCCCTCGCTCGCCTCGCCGCGCCGCAGCATCGCGCGGACCCGCGCCAGCAGTTCCTCGAACTCAAAGGGCTTGGTCAGGTAGTCGTCCGCGCCCGCGTCCAGACCCGCGACCTTGTCGTCCGTGCCCGACAGCGCGGTCAGCATGATCACCGGGGTGTCGATGCACCGGCGCCGCAGGTTCCTGCACACATCGACCCCGTCCCGATCGGGAAGCATGAGGTCGAGGATGATGAGGTCGAAGTTCTCGACGGACGCAAGGTCTTCGCCCTCGAACCCGCTCGCGCACACCTCGGCGGCGTAGCCGTGCTCACGGAGCCCTCGCTGGAGGGCGCCCGCCATCTTCGGGTTGTCCTCGATGATCAGGATTCGCATCTCGTATCTGCCTCCGCCCGTTGTACCCCTGGGCCGGGGATGAGGAGTATATCCGGCGGGCGACATCCGCAAACAGGGGGTGAACATGAAGGCCTTTTCAGGGCCCGTTCAGTCGGGGTTCGCACGCCGAGCGGAGATTGCAATGCACCGCCGCGATCGCTGCGGCCTCACCACGTCATCGACCCGCTCAAGGAGCCACCTATGCGTCTTCCCTCATTGTCCCGTCGCGACATCCTCGTCGCCGTCTCGATCTTCTTCGGCGTCGCGGTCGCGGCGCTCCCCGCGTGCAACACCACCGAGGGCGTCGGCGAGGACATCGAAGCCACCGGCGAAGCCATCGAAGACGCCGCGTCCGACTGAAACGAGAAATGAGCCCCGATTCACCGGGGGTTCAGCGCCGCCTCGCACGCGATGACGAAAGTGTGTGTGAGAGCGACGACGCTCGCACAGACCATCAGAAAGGAATAATCCCATGCTTGGTTGGGCACTCGCATTCTTCATCATCGCCATCATCGCCGCCGTCTTTGGCTTCGGCGGCATCGCCGCGGGCGCCGCGACGATCGCGAAGGTTCTCTTCTTCGTGTTCCTCGTGCTGTTCCTGCTGTCGCTGATTGCCGGCCTTGTCCGCGGCGGCGCACGCGCCTGACAAACGAGGCAGCCGAATCCTCACCCTTCACCACCTTCTTTCAGGAGAACCGAACCATGACCACTCGCAAACTTCTGCACGCGTTCGCCTCGTCCGCGCTTCTTTCCGTGGGCTTCATGTCCGCGCTCGCGGCCACAGGCTGCGAAGAGGGCCCGGCCGAGGAAGCTGGCGAGGCCATCGATGACGCCGCCGACGACGCCGGCGACGCGATCGACGACGCCGTCGACTAAACCACAACTCTCGCACGCCTTCTACAGCACCCATCACCAACTTGACCCTGAGGAGTCCAATGGAATCCACAACCACCCTCAATAAAGACACGATCGAAGGCCTGCAGGACCTGATCGAGATCAACCTCGACAGTGCCAAGGGCTTCGACGCCGCCGCCGACAAGATCGAGGACGAGAAGGTCGCTTCCTTCTTCAGGGACTGCGGCCAGGAACGATCCGGCTTCGCCAAGGATCTTTCCAAGTTCGTCGCGGCCAACCGCACCGAACCCAAGTCGTCCGGCACCGCCAAAGGCGCCGTGCATCGCTGGTGGCTCGAACTGCGCGGGACCGTCCAGCGCGGCGACGAGCACGCCGTGCTCGCCGAAGCCGAGCGCGGCGAGGACGCCATCAAGGACAAGTACGAGGACGTCCTCAAGAACACCGCGGGCAGCGCCGTCAACGACGTGCTGCTCGGCCAGTACTCAACGGTCAAGTCCAGGCACGATCAGATTCGCGCGATGCGCGACGCGACCGCCTGAATCGGCCGTCCGAACATCTTCGCCATTCGCCGCCCCGCGTCGCAACTCTGCGTGCGGGGTGTTTTTCTTTTTCGACGCTCGCTCAGGAACCGTCACGATGAACGCCGTTGCGCCGCAGCGCGGTCTCGATGCGATCGATCGCGGCGAGCGCCACACGCCCCGGGTCCTCCACCCCGTTGAGGGTGCCGTTGCTTTTCTGGGGAGTGCCGAACATCAGCAGCGCGGGATCGATCCCGCGCCGAAGCGCGACCTCGGCGACGAACCACGCAGGCAGGTGTGAGTCGCCGCGAAGCCAGCGCCGCAGCGTCTCGTGGTTCACCCCGAATTCGGCGGCGAGGGCACGGAACGAGCCGTGCCCCAGGGCCGTGATGACGCGCTCCCGGAGCGCGTCTCGGTAGCGTTTGGTATTGAGCGATCGGTTGATACACTGAGCAGTCACTGTGTGCGCCCTTCGCAGAGTCGTGAGGTCTTTCAGATGGTGACGGCTTCGTTTTCCATGCAGTCCTGCGGGAAAGGCACCGTCGGGTCGCCGCGGACCTGGGCGTCGAGCCACTCGAGGAGCCGTTGCACGCAGTCGACAGCGCCGGCCTGGCAAGGTGGGCAGTCTTCGGCGCCCTGCGCGTCCATGGCCGCCACCATCTGGGGAGTCGGCGCGACGGCGGCCAGCGCGGCGACAATCGGACACGCGGCCTGTTGCGCAAGCAGACCGGTCATCCCGAACGCCGCGACGAACTTCATCCCCCGGTTAGCCCATGCGATCGCACGCCCACTATGGGTGGGTTTCATAACAACGCCTCGTCTGTCTCGACCTCGCGTCCCCGTCTCCTCGTCGTCACAAGACGACCGGCGGGCAACGCGTCCTCACCTAGACAGATGAAGCCCGGAGCAGGAGCGTGAGCCGGTTGTCAGAAAAAAGTGCCGACCGCGGCGACCTCCAGGTGGAGGCGCTGTTAGAGCGGGCAAGACAGGGCGACCGGGAAGCGATGGCCGAGTTCCTGAACGTCTACGGCGACCGCATCCGCGCGCGCGTCCGGGTGCGGCTCAGCCCGGAACTCCGACGCCTCGCCGACTCCCAGGACCTGCTCGCGACGGTCGCGCGGCGACTCGACCGCTTCGTTCAGGACGGCAAGGTCCGTGCGCTCGGGGCAGGGGAGTTGTGGTCGCTCGTGATGACCACGGCGCAGAACGCGCTCCTCGAGAAACGCCGCATCGTGCTGCGTCTTCAGCGCATGGAGGGCGTCGACGCCGCGTGGGCCCGCTCGGCGATTGACGAGGTCTCCGCGAACGCCCCGTCCGAACGTCTCGATGGGCTCGTCGCGTCGGCGCTCGACGCCGCCGGGGGCGACCTCGACCGCACGATCCTGTCCCGCTGGCTGGCGGGAGACTCGCTCCGCCAGATCGGCGAAGCGCTCGGGCTCTCCAGTGAAGCCACACGCCAACGCTGGCGTTCGATCCGTCTGCGACTCCAGGACGCGCTCCGCGAATGGGGGCAAGCCGATGACTGACCACAGCAAACGCTCGAACAACGAAGACGCGCCGTGGCCCGACGCGTGGCCGACGGAGGAGGACGCGCTCGCGGAGGCCATCGGCGTCCACGCCAGGCGCCGGCTCGCGCACGGCGAGACCGTCTCCCTTCGCGAATATCTGACGAAGATCCCCGGGCTTGCGGGCAAACCCACCGCGCTCGACATCGCGATCGAGTCCGCGCTGCTCAGCGCCGTCGGCGGAGCGGGCGGCCGCAGAGACATCGAACGCGCCGGCCGCTTGCTCGCGGCCGAGTACCCGGAACTCCAGCGCCCGATCCTTGAGGCGGCGACGCTCTCCGCGCTCATGTGCTCCACCGGCGCGCTGCGTGAACGCATCCACAGCGACGCCCTCCCGACACCGCCCTGCGATTTCGGCCCGCAGTTCACCAAGGCCGAACGACGCTTCCGCCTTGTCGGACTGCTGGGGATGGGCGCGCACGGCGCCGTGTACCTCGCGATCGACCGCGCGCTCTCCCAGCCGGACCGTCCGGCGCAGGTCGCGATCAAGGTCACGCTCGCCGAGAACGACGAGGAATCGTTCGCCGGGCGCCGCATCGCCGAGGAAGGCGCCAAGGCGCGCCGCGTCGACCACGCCAACGTCGTCAAGGTGTACGACACCGGCGCGACCGAGGAAGGGCTTTCCTACATCGTGTCCGAGTACGTCGCGGGCGGTTCGCTCCGCCGCGGCCAGCGCGCCGTGCGTCCGCCCGTCGTGGTGCACGACGCGGTCCGGCTCACCGCGCTCATCGCCGACGGCCTCCAGGCCCTGCACACCGCCGGGCTCATCCACTTCGACCTGAAACCCGACAACGTCCTGCTCACCGAGGGCGGCCAGCCCAAGATCTCCGACCTCAGTCTCGCCATCCGCGAATCCGAGAAACTCATGTCCCAGAGCGGGCTCGACCCGACCGCCGGGACCATCGGGTTCATGGCGCCCGAGCAACTCCGCGGCGAAGCCGACAAACTCGACTCCCGCTGCGACATCTACGCGCTCGGCGGCATCCTCTACTGGCAACTCACGGGCGAGTTCCCGAACAAGGCCGCGCTCACGCAGGGCTGGGGGTACGACGAGCACAAGGCGATGCTCACGCACGAGCGAGCGCTCGGGCACGTGCCGGGCGACATCCGCGCGATCCTGCTCCGCGCGCTCGCGCCCAACCCGGATGACCGCTACGCGACCGCCGCGCAGGTCGCCGAGGATCTCCGCTTGTTCCTCGAGCGGCGTCCGATCCGATGGACCAAGCCCTCAACGGGCCGAGTGCTCGGGCTCTGGATTCGCCGTCGCCCCGTCGTCGCGGCCGCGTCCGGAGTCGCGGCGCTCGCCGCCGCGGTCGGTGGGTCGGCCCTCTACTACCTAGACCACCGCGCAACCGAGAACGCGGCCGAAGCGCGCATCGCCGCCGCCGAACTGGAAGCGGAAACGAGGTGGAAGGCGCAGGCCGGCAAGTTCCTGGAGAACTTCACGGGTCGCTGGGCGAGTCTGCTCGAGCAGGGGGTCGTAGGCGAATCGTTTGCGGCGCTCTGGGCAACCGAATATCTGCTCGGCTCGGGCTTCCTCAACAATCTCGAGGACGAACGCGCCACGCGGCTCGAACGCCTCGCGCTCCTCGAAGTGATCTACCGCGATTCCGTCGAGACCGACGGCGCCGAGGCGGTCGAGTCGCTGGTGTACGGGAGCGCCGCGGCGTTCTGGGCCCTTCGGCTCGACCAGCCCGACACCGCGGGGCGCATCGTCCAGGAACTCCGCACGGCGTGGGCGGATCGTCTCGAACCGGGCGATCGGTGGGGGGTGGTGCTCGACGTGCTCGCCTTCGTCGCGAGCGGCCAGTCCGGAGCGAGCGCGTACGACAAGTCAACCCACGAGCGACTGCACGCGAGTCTGGAGGGGTTCCCCGACGCGTCGCCGCTGCGCGAATTACTCGAGACGTATTCGGCGTCGGCCGCGCCGAGCGCCCAGCGCTAGCAGCCCCGACGCGCCTGATAACCTGCGGCACAACGCTGACGGTCCGCCGCGAACCTCCGCGACGAGAACCCGCCAGAACGCCCACTCGATCCGAGCACGAAGCGCACCTCGTCTTGTTGACCGAGGGGCCTGAGCAGTCCGTCGGAGGCAGTCGCCCTGACCCCATGGATTCAGACGGCCCAACCCGGCCCGGATATCATCCGGCTCGCCCGCGGGCGTAGCTCAATGGCAGAGCGTCAGCCTTCCAAGCTGAATGTTGAGGGTTCGAGTCCCT
>JBQLZI010000029.1:0-16108 GCA_052168195.1 Phycisphaerales bacterium | reverse complement strand
GCGCCGCTCGAGCGCATGCGGGAACTCGTGTGGGACGAAGATGACGCGGTGCGGGCGGCCGCAGTCGCGGCGCTCGAACTCGCCAACCGGCCCGATCCACGCTGACCGGCGCCTCCGAAAAAAAGCGGCCGGGCCGCGAAGGACCCGACCGCCATCGTTCATGTGTTCGTCGCGGTTCGGCTTACTGACCGCCGCGGTTCGCCGGCTTGAGTTTCACCATGATCGGCACTTCCTTGCCTTCGCGGACGACGACGAGTTCGACCTCATCGCCCGGTTCGTGCTTGCTGAGGAACTGCATCATCTGGCCGACGTCGAGGAGTTCCTCGCCGCCCCACTTGATGATGCGGTCGCCTTCCTTCAGGCCCGCGTCCGCGGCGCTCGTGCCTTCCGACACGCCGCCGACGACGACGCCGGGATCCGTGTCGCTGTAGTTGCCCGGCGCGATGCCCAGACGCACGCGAGCCCGCGCCACGCTGCCCATCTGGTTCCTCGTGCCCGTCTCACGGAACTCGAGTTTCTCGGGCATCAGCGCGAGCATCTTGGCCACGTCGCCCGCGAGGTTCGCGACCGCGACGCCGCCCTCGAAGTTGATCTTCTGGCCCTCGTCGCCCGGCGCGTGGTAATCATCGTGCAGCCCGGTGTGAAAGAACAGCACCGGGATGCCCTTCGCGTTGAAACTCGCGTGATCGCTCGGGCCGCTGCCCCCGCCCGAGGTCTTGATCGGGATGCCCGACGCGTCGAAGACGGGATCCAGCATGTCCTCGAACCCGCCGGCCGTCTGCACGCCGCCGATCTCGAGTTTCTGATCGTCACGCAGGCGCCCGATCATGTCCATGTTGATCATCGCCTGCGCCTGCGACTCGCTGAACGGCATGTTGTCGACGAAGTAGCGCGAACCGTTCAGTCCCGACTCTTCGGCGCCGAAGCCCATGAACACGATCGACCGCGCGTCCGTCCCGCGCGGCAGATCCTTGTACGCCCTGGCGAGACGCTCGGCCTGCATCAGCACGCCCGCGGTGCCCGACGCGTTATCGTCCGCGCCCTCATGGATCTCGCCGACGTGCCCGCCGCGCGAGCCGAAGTACCCGTAGCCCACGTGGTCGTAGTGCCCGCCGACGATGACGTATTCCTCGGCCAGCGCGCCCTTACCACGGAGCACGCCCGCGACGTTGTCCGTGGTCAGCCGCGGCCGCTCGACGCCGCCCTCGATCGAGACCACCGCCTGGGGGATCGCCGAGACGCCGCCCACGTCGTCCGCCTTGCGGCGCCAGTCCTCGAGCGACCGCCCGGTCGACGCCCGCAGCAACCGGTCCGCCGCCTCCTGGCTCATCACGATCGCCGGGGTGTCCTCCAGACCGGCCCGGAACGCCGTCGACCGCGCCGTCGGCAGTTCCGCGGCCCGGGGGTCATCGGCGCCGGGAGGGTTCACGAGAATCACGCCGGCCGCGCCGCGCTCCGTCGCCGCCTGAATCTTCCCGACCAGCGCCGACGCGCTCGACCAGCCCGAATCGTTCCACTTGCTCGTGCCCTCGCTCGTCATCGGCTCGAAGCGCAGGATCATCGCGATCTTGCCGGTCAGGTTGTCCTGCTCCGAGTACGACGAGTACCCCCCTTCGCCTTCCTCAATCGAGTAGCCAACGAACGCGAGTTCGCCCGTTGCCTCGCCGTTGCCGGAGAACCCGGCGACGTTGAAGTCGGCGCCCTCCTTGAGGGGCGCCGTTGCCCCGCGGACCGTCCACGACGCGCCGGATCGCATGACCTCCAGCGGCCCGGTCACCTCGAACGCCTGCCGGTACGACGGCTCGCCGTTCTCGTCCGTGAACAGCGGCTCCAGCCCGGCCCGCTCGAAGTTCCACTCAAGGTAGTCGGCGGCGACCAGCACGCCGTTCGTTCCCGGAGCGCGACCCTCGAAGAACGGATCGGACAGCGTCGTCACGATCTGGTGGTACCGAACCACCTCGTCGCCTGAGGCCATCAGCGCCGCGGAGACGTCCGACTCGGTCACAGACACGCGAGCGTCGCTGCCCCACGGCGAGGCGGTCTCGGCCTGCGGCGTGGCCGCCGTGCGCGCCGGCGAGGATCCGCCCCGCGGAGCGGCGCACGCGGCGAGACCAGCAAGGGTCAGGATCGACAACGCCAAGCCCGCGCGGCGGAGCGCAACGGGGCGGCGAACGGATGCGGCGTCTTGGGCAATCGTCATGGGCTTCTCGCGTGGGGCCGGAGTGACCCGGCCAAAGGGGGGATGGACCGACGCACTGTAGAGGATGCCGACCGCTTCGGCGTCGGGACGCCGCTGGTACCGGACGACCCCCCTCGTGTTGCGTCCTCACGTCCAACAGACCCTCCCCATCGCCCATGCGCCGCGGGATGCATGCCTATTCTCATTCTGCAGGCCCGCCCGCGCCGCGAGCGCCCCGTCGAGCGCCCGCCCGCCCGCCACCAGCACAAGGCGTCTTTGCCCGATGAACTACACCTCGATCACCGCCGATCAGCGCGAGGAAATGCTCGCGGCGATCGGCGCGTCCTCGATTGACGACCTCTTCGCCGTCATCCCCGAGAAGTCGCGCTTCAAGGGCGATCTCGACCTCCCGCCCGCGCTCTCGGAACTCGAACTCCAGCGCGAGATCGCGCGGCTCTCGTCCAAGAACAAGCACATGCTCAACAGCGTGTCGTTCATGGGCGCCGGCGCGTACGACCACTTCATCCCTTCGTTCATCGACCAGATCGTCAACCGCGGCGAGATCCTCACGGCCTACACGCCCTATCAGGCCGAGGCCTCGCAGGGATCGCTGCAGGCGTTCTTCGAGTTCCAGACGCAGGTTGCGCGTCTCACCGGGCTCGACATCGCCAACGCCTCTCTCTACGAGGGCGCGAGCGCGTGCAACGAGGCCGCCCTGCTCGCGCTCAACGCGACGGGCAAGCGTCGCGTGCTCGTAGCCGACACCGTGCACCCCGACTACCGGCGCGTGCTCGAGACAGGCCTCTCCGATCTCCCCGGCGAACTCGTGACCGTGAAGAGCGAGAACGGGCGACTCACCGTCGACGCCGTCAAGGCCGCCGCCGACAACGACACTGCCTGTCTCGTCGTGCAGTCGCCGAACTTCTACGGGCAGATCGAGGACTGGGATGGCCTCTTCAAGGCGTTCCAGTCGACGAGCACGCAGGGCGCCCGCCCGCTCAACGTCGCCGTCATCAACCCCATCGCCTGCGCGCTCCTCAAGACGCCCGGCGATTGCGGCGCCGACGTCGCCTGCGGCGAGGGCCAGCCCCTCGGCGTGCCGCTCCAGTTCGGCGGGCCGTACCTCGGCCTCTTCGCGGCGAAGAAGGAGTTCATGCGGCGCATGCCCGGACGCCTCATCGGCCAGACCGAAGACGACGACGGCCGCCGCGCGTTCTCCCTTGTGCTCCAGACCCGCGAGCAGCACATCCGCGGCGCCAAGGCCACGAGCAACATCTGCACGAACCAGGGCCTGCTCGCGATGCGCGCCACGATGTACATGACCGCAATGGGCCCGCAGGGCATCCGCGAGGTCGCCGAGCAGTGCTGGCACAAGGCCCATTACCTCGCGAAGAAGATCGCTGCGCTCCCCGGCTTCTCGCTTCGCTACGACGGCGAGTTCTTCAACGAGTTCGTCGTGAAGTGCCCCAAGCCGGTCACCCCCATCGTCGAGCACTGCAAGAAGCACGGCTTCCTGCCCGGCGTCGCGCTCCACGGGCGCCGCCTCGGCCGCCCCGGCGCTCCCGATGAACTTCTCATCGCCGTCACCGAGAAGCGCACTCGCGAGGAACTCGATTCGTTCGTGCAGTGCCTCCAGGAGGCAGCGAAGGCGTGACGAAACTGTCGGCATCCATCTCGGTGTTGATCGCGGGCGTCGCATTCGCGTCGACCGCGCTCGCGCAGAGCGGCACGGCCAACCCGGCGCTTGTCGCGAATGAGACAGAGACGTTCACGCGCCCGGTGTCGACTTACTCGATCGTCGCGCGTGATGCGCAGACCGGCGAGATGGGCGTCGCGGTCCAGTCGCACTGGTTCAGCGTCGGATCAGTCGTCACGTGGGGACGCGCCGGAGTCGGCGTGGTCGCCACGCAGTCCCTCGCGGATGTCCGCTACGGCCCGCTCGCGCTCGAACTGCTCGCCGCCGGCAAAACGCCCGAGCAGGCGCTGCGCGGCCTGACGGCGTCCGACCCCGGCGCCGCGGTCCGGCAGGTCGCGATCCTCGACGCGCAGGGCCTCGTCGCGACGCATACCGGCGAACGATGCATCGCGGAAGCGTCTCACGTTTCCCGAACGCTGTCCGACGGCGACACGTTCTCGGCCCAGGCCAACTTGATGGCAAGGCCCGGCGTTCCCGAAGCGATGGCCGCCGTCTTCGAGCGTCAGCCCGACCGCCCGCTCGCCGAGCGCCTCGTCGCCGCCCTCCACGCCGCCGAAGCGGCCGGAGGCGACATCCGCGGCAAGCAGTCCGCCGCGATCCTCGTCGTCTCGGGCGACCCCACGCTCGCGCCTTGGCAGGGCCGCATCGTTGATCTTCGCGTCGAAGACCATCCCGACCCGAACGCGGAACTCTCGCGCCTGCTCACCGTGCACCGCGCGTACGAGCACATGAACGCCGGCGACCTTGCGCTCGAACACGACGACGTCGAAGCGGCGGTTCGTGAATACGGCGCGGCCGCGCGCCTCAACCCGGGGAACAGCGAGATGCTGTTCTGGGCCGGCGTCGCGTTCGCAAAGGCCGGTCGCGTGGACGACGCCGTGGCGCTCCTCGCCAAGGCCTACGACGATCCGAACGCCGACTGGCGCGAGACGCTCCGCCGCCTCCCGCCCGCCGGCCTGCTCCCCGACGATCCCGCGCTGCTCGAGCGCCTGCTCACCGCCCGCGCACAGACTTCTCCCGCCCCCTCGCCCTCGACGAAGGGTCCACGCTGATATGACCACGATGCAGCCCTCCTCCCGCCCGGTCACGATCGATCTCAACGGCCAGCACGCCGACGCGTCGCAACGCGCCGCGTCCCGTGCGCAGACCCGAGGCGAACGCCCCACCGAGCCGCTGATCTTCGAGAAGTCATCGCCCGGCGCCCGCGCCATCGACCTGCCGAAACTCGACGTCGACGAGACGCCGGTCCCGCAGACGCTCGCCGGCGCCGCGCCCGCGTGGCCCGAACTCGGCCAACTCCAGGTCGTCCGCCACTACACGCACCTCTCCCAGCGCAACTTCGGCGTCGACGGCGAGTTCTACCCGCTCGGCTCGTGCACGATGAAGTACAACCCGCGCATCAACGAGTTCGCCGCGGCGCAGCCCGGGTTCGCCCACATCCACCCGCTGCAGGACGACGCCGACGTGCAGGGCGCGCTCGCGCTGCTGTACGAGACGCGCCGCATGCTCGAAGAGGTCTCCGGGCTCGACGAGGCGTGCCTCCAGCCCGCCGCCGGCGCGCACGGCGAGTACACGGCGCTCAAGGTCATGCGCGCCTACTTCCGCGACATCGGCCAGCCCCAGCGCACCGTCGTGTTCGCTCCCGACAACGCGCACGGCACCAACCCCGCGTCCTGCGCCATGTGCGGCGCCAACGTCGTCGCCATCAAGACCGTCAACGGCTACACCGACATCGACGCGCTCAAGCAGGCGATCGCCGACGCAGGACCCGAGAACGTCGCGGGCCTGATGATCACCAACCCCAACACCGCGGGCCTCTTCGACCGGTACGTGCAGGACATCGCCGACATCATCCACGAGGCCGGCGGCCTGCTCTACCTCGACGGCGCCAACATGAACGCCATCCTCGGGAAGACCCGCCCGGGCGACTTCGGCGCCGACATGATGCACTACAACACCCACAAGACCTTCAGCACGCCGCACGGCTGCGGCGGTCCGGGCGCCGGGCCCATCGCGGTCAAGAAATTCCTTGCGCCCTATCTCCCCGTGCCGCAGATCGTCAAGAAGGACGACGGCTCGTACGCGCTGGACTTCGATCGCCCGAAGAGCATCGGCAAGGTCCGCTCGTTCTTCGGTCAGACCGGCGTGCTCGTGCGCTGCTGGACGTACATGCGCGCATGCGGCCCGGCCGGGCTTCGAGAGGTCTCGGAACTCGCCGTCCTCAACGCGAACTACCTCGCCGCGCGACTCCGCGAGCGCTACGAGATGCCGTTCTTCGCGCCGGAGGAAGGCCGCTACTGTGCGCACGAGTTTGTGACCGTGCCCCAGACACTGCTCGACAAGGGCATCTCGCTGCTCGACATCGTCAAGCGGCTCATCGACTACCGCATCCACCCGCCGACCATGCACTGGCCCGTGCGCAACTGCCTGATGGTCGAACCGACTGAGACCGAGGGCAAGGACGTGCTCGACCGTTTCGTCGACGCGATGCTCCGCATCGCCGACGAGATCGAAGCGGATCCCAAGGCCATGGCCCAGGCGCCGCGCGACGCGATCGTCAAGCGCCTCGACATCGTCGCGGCCGATCGCAAGCCCGTGCTCACCCACGAGGGCTGATCGCCGGGAGTTTCCGGACGTCTGCGTTCGCGCGAACCGGGAGCGAGCCGCCGCGTCGGATCGACCGATGAAAGCCCCGATGCGCCTGCTGCCCCCCGCTCTCGGACTCCTGCTCGCGTCGCTCGCGACCGCGGCCCAGCCGCCGCGCGAAGACGACCAACGCGTCGTGCGCGTGATCCTGGGGGAAGAGCGCCTTCAATCGTTCGCGCAGCACACCGAGGACCATCTCGGGCTGTTCGACACGCGCGACCCGGCGTTCCCGCTCGACGAGTTCGTGTCGCCGGGCGCGAAGCGCGACCCGCTTCCCTCGATCGCCGCGCCCGTGCGCGAGCCGGCCGCGGACGCGGACTTCCCCCCCGACGACGGGCTCGTCGTGGAGGTTGTCGTCGAGGGCGAAGCGGTCGCCTACCCGCTCGCGATCCTCACCTACCACGGCGTGGTGAACGACGTCATCGCCGGCGCGCCCGTCGCCGTGTGGTTCGATCCGATCTCGTACGGCCTCGCGATCTTCCGCCGCGATCCCGTGCCGGTGCGCGGCGACGTGGTCGAGCCGCTGGAGTTTCGCCTCGCGGGCCTGCTCGTCCGGGGCGGCGCGGCGCTCTACGACCGGCAGACGCAGTCGCTGTTCTCGCCGCTGGACGGCGTGGGCGTCACCGGCTCGTACTCGGGCGTCGCGCTCGACTACCTCCCGTTCCGCGTCACCTCGATGCAGGATTTCAAGGCCGTTCGACCCGGCGGCGAGGTCGTGACCAAACCACACGGTGCGCCGTTCAACTACGACGTCAACCCCTTCGCCGCGTATCAGGGCGACCCTGACACCATCTACGTCAAGACGACCGACGATCTGCGGCTCCCGCCGAAGACTCCCGGCGTGGGCGTCTCGCTCGACGACGCGGTCTACTTCATCCCTTTCGCCGCGATGATCGAGGATTCTCGGCGCGTCATGACCTCGAACGGCGCGTTCGAGGCCACGCTCACGCCGGACAAGACGCTCTACATCCGTGAGGCGCCGCCCGGCGCAACGTACACGCAGGCGTACTTCGCGAACTGGGCTTCCGCGAACCCGACGAGCAAGATCCTCATGCCCGTGGACGTCCGCGAAACGCCCGCGCCGCAGAACTGAGCGATCACAGCAGCGAGATCGGATCCACGTCGACCGCGGTCGCGTCGTCGCTCTTCGCCAGCCCGGCGTTGCGCAGCGCGGTCAGCGCCCCCTGGATATCCGCCGCGTGTCGCGCGATGAGTTCGACGGCGATGCGGTGCCTCCCCGACACCCTGCTCAGCGGGCAAGGCATCGGCCCGCCCACCTGCACGCGCGACGCGTGGTGCTGCAGGGCGATGGCGATCTCCGCCGCGCGCTCGTTGGCGGCGGCGAAGTCCTCGTCGCGCACGACGACGCGGGCCATCCGCGTGATCGGCGGCAAACCCGCCTCGCGGCGCTGGGCGAGTTCGTGTTCCGCGAAGCCGGTGTAATCGTGCCGCGACGAGAACCGGATCGCCGGCGATTCCGGCTCGAGCGTCTGCACGACCACCAGCCCGGCGTCGACGCTCCGCCCGGCGCGGCCCGCGACCTGGCTGACGAGTTGGAACGTCCGCTCCGAAGCGCGGAAATCGGGAAGGTTCACCGCCGTATCGGCGTGCACCACGCCAACGAGCCGGACCCCCGGGAAGTCGAGCCCCTTCGCGACCATCTGCGTCCCCAGCAGCACGCGCGCACGACCGGAGCGGAACCGCTCCAGCGCGTCGAAATAGTCCTTCCCGCCGCGCATGGTGTCACTGTCGAGGCGCAGCAGCGTGTCGCCGACGACGAGCGACGGAAATTCGCGGGCGAGTTCCTCCTCGACGCGCTGCGTGCCGAGCCCGAACACGCTGACTTTCCGCTCGCAGACCGGGCAGCGTTCGGGCAGGAGTTTCTCGGCCAGACAGTGGTGACAACGCACGACGCCCCCGCGATCGAGACGCCGGTCCTTGTGGAACACCATGGTCGCGTCGCAGTCGTCGCAGGTCAGCAGCCATCCGCAGCGGTGATCGGGGCAGCAGATGTAGTTCGCGAAGCCGCGGCGGTTGAGCAGCAGGATGGCCTGCGCATCCGCGTCGAGGGTGCGCCGCAGCGCGGACTCGAGCGTCGGACCGAGCAAGCGAACGCGTTGCTCGGTCCAAGGCCGCTTGCGCCGCTCTTCCACGAGATCCACGACCACCACGCGAGGAAGGCGCATCCCCCCGGGGCGCTCGCGCATGGTGGAGATCGCGAACCGCCCCTCGAGCGCGTTGTGGTACGACTCGAGCGAGGGCGTGGCGCTGCCCAGCAGCACCGGCCTTCCCTCGATCTGCGCTCGCTTGATCGCGACGTCGCGGGCGTGGTATCTCGGCAACTGGTCCTGCTTGTACGACGTGTCGTGCTCCTCGTCGACGACGATCAGCCCGACGCGCCCGGGGATCGGCGCGAACACCGCGCTCCGCGCGCCGACCACGACCCGAGCGGCGCCGCTCGCAACGGCCGACCACTGCTGGTTGCGCTGCGCCTGCGTCAGCCCCGAGTGCAGCACCGCGACGCCGTGCGCGCGGAACCGGGAGAGGAATCGCCCGGCCGTCTGCGGCGTCAGCGAGATCTCCGGGACGAGCACGATCGCGGACTCGCCGCGCGCCAGCACACGCTCGATGGCCGCGAGATACACCTCGGTCTTGCCCGACCCGGTCACGCCGTGGAGTAGGTGGACCGCGAATCTGTCCAAATCGTCGCTTAACCGCGCCAGCGCCTCGCGCTGCTCTGCGGTCAGGTTCAGCGGCGGCGCCTCGTACGCGGGCATGTCGCTCCACGCGGCGCGGACGATCTCTCTCGAAACTTCCTCGAGCACGCCGGCGCGCACGAGGCGGTTGATCGGCACGAGCGTCCGGAGCCCCAGCGCGTGCTGGAGGTCGCGCGGCTCGACGGGCCAGCGGGCGTCGTCAGCGAGCAGCGGTCCGATCGCCACCCACGCATCGCGAACCGTGGGCGTGAGGCCGGCGTGCTCGGCTCGCTCGCGCGCGTCGGCGGCCGGCTGAAGCATCGTCTTCGTCACCACGCCGATGCCCTTGCGCACCGCGGCGGGCGTCATGGTGGCGAACACCATCCCGATGGGACAGCAGTAGTAGCGGGAGATCCACCGCGCAAGATCCACGAGCCGCGAGGGCAGCCCGCCCCCGAGCGCGCGCGTGAGGGGTTTGACGCGCTTGATCTCGATGTCGAGGTCCGCCAACCCGGGCAGGACCTCGAGCACATACCCGGCGACCGGCGCGTCGCCGCGACCGAGCGGCGCCTCTACGCGCTGGCCGACTTCGGGCGTGCGGAGGGTTGAAGGCACCGCGTAGGTCAGGCCGTCGGGATGGTCGACCCCGCGCTCCAGCGCGACGCGCACGAACGCCTCGTACGGCTCATCGCGGGCCGATTCCGTGCTGAAGAGCCGCGGCTGCGTCATCGCCGTGCAGCGTACGCGACCGCGTAAACGGATGTCTCGGGGATGATCAGTTCTGCTGCTGCGGCGCCGGGCCGGAGGTCTCCAGATGACGCTCGCGGTACCGCTGCGCCTCGATGTCGACCTGCCTGACCGCGATGGCGTCGCGGATGAGGTCCGCCATCGGGTTGCCGCCCTCGGGATACTGGACGGCCATGGCGACGCGCATCGCGTTCGCGGCCTTGTCGGTCTCGATCATCGGGTCGGCGTCGGCGTTCAGGAGACGCCGGGCGAGGAACGTGTTGCCTGTTCCCGCCGCGAACATGAGGGGCGTCCAGCCCTTGTACTGGCCGACGCCGCACGGCGCGTCAACGTCGGCGCCGGCCCGGACCAGCGGGTCGAGCGTCGCCATCGTTCGCGCCATGTGGATGGGCTTCCAGCCTTCGTTGTCCGCGACGTCGGTCTCCGGGTTGCGTCGGCACAGCATCGCGGTCGCGATGCCGTGGCCCTTGGCCACCGAGTAGTGGAGCGCCACGCGGCCGGCCTGATCGCGAGCGTTCAGATCCGGGTCGGCGTCGAGAATCGCCTTCATCGCCTCGGGGGAGCCCTCGGACGCGGCGGCCATCAGCGCGTTCAGACCCCAACTGTTCGTCGCATCAGGATCGGCGCCCATCGCAAGCAGCTCCGCCATCTGTTCGGCCCGACCGTTGAGCGCCGCGATGATGAGCGGCGTCGAGCCGTCCGCCGCCCGGGAGTCGACGGCGGCGCCCGCTTCCACGAGCGCGCGGATCGTCGCGGCGTTGCCCTCGCGGCCTTCCGCTGCCCAGTGCAAGGCGTTGAGACCCTGCGGGCTCTTGCGACCCCGGTCCGCACCGGCGTCGAGGAGGTACTTCACGCCCCCGGTGTTGCCCACGCGCGCGGCGGTCATCAGCGGCGTGCGTCCGCGGTTGTCGGGAAGGTCGATCGCGGCTCCGGCGTCGATGAGCGCTTTCACCATGTCCGGATCGCGACCGAGACCCGTCGCCCAGTGCAGCGCGGTGGCGCCGTCCTGGCTGCGCGGGTTCACCTCGGCGCCGCGCGCGAGCGCGGCCTGGATTTTTTCGACCGAGCCGGCGCTGCCGGACGCCCACATCAGCACGCTGACCCGTCGGTCGTCGCGCGCGTTCACGTCGGCGCCCTTGTCGAGCAGGTAGTTCATCGTGAGCACGTCGCCGTCACGGGCGGCCATCATGAGCGCCGTGACGCCCGCGAAGAACCCCCGCTCGATCCGCAGGTCGACGGGGACCCCCGCGTCGAGTTCGCTCTGAATCGCGGGTATGTCCGCCTTCATCGCGGCGACGTGGATGGGCTGGAACCGCGACGCGTCCGGGGGCAACTCGACGCCCGCGGGAGGATCCGCCTGCTGGGGCTGCTCGCCACGCATCTGGCCGAACGCGCCGCCGCTGAGAACCACAAGGGCGAGCGCGGCGGCAAGGGGACGAGCGAAACGGGCGTCGTGGGGCATCGGAAGCGGTCTCCAACTCGGGTAGGCGGTCGTCGGTGTGGGACGCAAGGTCGGGGCGACGGTTCCCGCTGGTTGCTCTATCGGAGATTCCGAGCCCGACATCGAGCCGACGCCCGAGAACGTCGCCGGGCGCGACTACACTTTCGCTTGAGATGACCAACGCCCCCACCGCCCGACTCGCCCTCGCCGACGGCTCGCTCTTCGAAGGGACCGCGTTCGGCGCCGCCGAACCGAAGACCATCGCCGCCGAAGTGGTCTTCAACACCGCGATGTCGGGGTATCAGGAGTCGATCACCGACCCCTCCTACGCGGGCCAGATCCTCGTCGAGACCGCGCCCCTGATCGGCAACACGGGGGTCAACGCCGAGGACGTCGAGTCCACCAAGGTGCAGGTGTCGGGCTTCGTCGTCCGTGAACTGGCGAACCTCCACTCCAACTACCGCGCCAACGCCGACCTCTCGGCGTACCTCGCCGAGTCGGGCGTGCTCGGTCTGGCCGACGTTGACACCCGCGCGATCGCGCGGCGGCTCCGCGTCGCCGGCGTCATGGCGGGCGTGCTCACGAACGACCCGTCGATCTCGAACGCCGACCTGATGCGCCTCGCGCGCACCAGCCACGACACCTCGGGCCAGAACCTCGTCCCGCTCGTCGGGTGCTCGTCGAACCAGACCTGGAGCGACACCCTCGGCGAATGGGCGCCGACCGCCACCCTCGGGGGCGCGCCGGGCAAGACGCTCGACGCCGACGGCCAGCGCCGCTTCCGCGTGCTGGCCATGGACTGCGGCGCGAAATGGAACATCCTCCGCCATCTCACCCAGCGGGGCTGCGAGGTCGTGATCGTTCCCCACGACACCCCCGCTGAGACGATCCGTGCAGCGGTCAGCAAGGGTGAAGTCGACGGCCTGTTTGTGTCGAACGGCCCGGGCGACCCCGCCGCGGTGACCGCGACGATCGACACGCTCCGCGACCTCGTGGCCGGAGACGCGGAGCGGGTCGTGCCGACGTTCGGGATCTGTCTCGGCCACCAACTCCTCTCCCTCGCCGCGGGCGCCACGACCTACAAACTGAAGTTCGGACACCGGGGGGTGAACCAGCCGGTCCGCAATCTGCTCACCGGCCGCGTAGAGATCACGAGCCAGAACCACGGCTACGCGGTGGACACCGCCTCGCTGGAGGCCAGGGGCGGCGAGGCGACCCACGTCAATCTCAACGACCAGTCGCTCGCGGGCTTCCGCATGACCGATCGCCCGGTGTTCGCGGTCCAGCATCACCCCGAGGCAAGCCCCGGGCCGCACGACGCGAACTACCTGTTCGACGCCTTCGTTCGGATGATGGCGACGCGGGAGCCGATCGCGGCGGAGCAGATGGCCGGCGCCGTCTGATCGGATGACGCTCAATACGGCGGCTCCCCGGAAATCGGGCGGTTCTCAGAGGATTGCACTGACAGACCCCGAGTGGGCCGGGACTTCCGCGCGTTTTTTCGACGCGGGTGCAGCACCTTCACAAATCTCGCCGTATCGCACCCCGGCTTGCGTCCGGGAAAGGCGCGGACTATGTTCCGCGGCTCAGGCCGGCCGTTCCCAAGCCGAGCGCTGTCCCCGCCGTGCGTGTGCTGTGTGTGTTTCACGGCGGGGCGTCCAAGGGTCCTCACCTCCGTTCCGCGACGAACGCGGTCCGGTCTCCATTTCGGGTGTTTCGTGGAGAGAAGCCGAATGCTCCATTCCCGGCGTCGTACGCCTCGCTCCCTGCTCCGCGCCGTCGCGGCCGCTGCCCTCCTCGCCTCGCCGATCGCCCTCGCCGCCGACCCCGGCGCGATGCTCGATCAGGCCGACGGCCTGTACAAGGACGGCCGCCTCGTCCGCGCGAAGCACATCGTCGCCGACCTTGATCCCACGACGCTGAGCGCGTCTGACCGGGATCGGGCCGCGTCCCTGCTCGCCTCGATCGATCGCCGCATGCGTTCGATGGATGTGGTGGACATTTCCCTCCAGCGCGCCGAACTCGCGCTCGAGGAAGGCAACACCAGAGAGGCAGAGCGCCAGGCCTCGGCCGCCCGTCGCCACCGCGCCGCGAGCGACGCCCAGAAGGCCGCCGCGGACGACCTGCTCGCGCAGGCCGCCCAGGCCAAGACCGACTTCGCCCCCCTCGTCGACGCGACCCTCAACCGGGCCGTCAGCGACTTCATCGAGGGCGAGTACGCCCTCGCGAAGGCCGGGTTCGACTCGGTGTACCGCTCCGGCGTCGACCTCAGCGGCGCCCAGATCCGCACCATCGAGAAGCACCGCACGCGCATCCTCGAACTCGAGCGCGAGCGCGGCGAAGTCTTCGATGTGGAGTCCGTCGCCCTCGGCGCGCTCCAGCCCGGACGCGTCGACCGCACCGATGATCCGCGCCCCTCGCGCGGCAACGAGGCGCAGCCCGCCGACGAGGCCCAGGACGCCCCGATCGACCTCGACGACGCGCAGCCCGAGCAGCCGGCCGCCCAGAACGACGCGGGCGCCATCCAGCCCACGGACGACGACCTGTTCCAGCAGGCGTTCCGCTTCGAGGCCGAGCGCTACCTGACCGAAGCCGACGCCGCGTTCGCCGCGGGCCGCTACGCCGAGGCCGAGCAGAAGTACTCGCTCGTGCTCGGTCCATACCGCCCGTACGTGAGCGCCGAGCAGATCGCCCGCGCCGAGTCGCGCCTGCAGGAATCCCGCGTGCTGCTCGAGGGCCGCCCGGGCCTTGTGCAGGATGAACTCCGCGTCCGCCAGTTGCAGCGCGAGCAGGCCGTCGCCGAGTTCGAGAACTTCGTGCGCCAGGCGCAGGAAGCTCTCCGCCAGGGCGACTTCGCCCGTGCGAGCGAACTCGCCGGACGCGCCCGCCTCGCGGTGGCGCAGCGTCGCGACGTGTTCTCCGAGAACGAGTACAACGCGCGGATCGCGGACCAGGAGCGACTGCTCCAGAACATCCGCAACGCCGAGGAGGCCGCCCGCGTCTCCGAGATCCAGCGTCAGGGCGCGGAAGCCGCCGCCCAGACCCGGGAAGCCGAGGCGCGCCAGGCCGCGGAGAAGCAGCGGAAGATCGAGGAATCCATCGATCGCGTGCGTGAACTCCAGCGCGAGCAGAAGTACGCCGAGGCTCTTCAGGTCGTCGACCAGATCCTCTTCCTTGATCCCAACAACCCGACGGGGCTCCTGCTCCGGGACGTGCTCAAGGACGTCGTGCTCTACCGCGAGTGGGACCTCACCCAGCGCGACAAGGCGCTCTCCTACGCGGAAGAGTCCAACCGCATGCAGCGTGCTCTGATCATCCCCGATCAGATCATCAACTACCCCTCCGACTGGCCGGAGATCTCGTTCCGCCGCGGCGAGCCGGTGGTCTATGACGAGCCGGAAGAGAACCGCGCGGTCCTCGCGTCGCTCGAGCAGAAGCGCATCCCCGCGTCGTTCAGCAGCGCCCCCCTCGAGGACGTTCTCGAGTTCATCGGCGCCGTCGGCAACCTTAATGTCGACGTCGACTGGGACGCCCTCTCGACGATCGGCGTCGAGCGGGACACCGAGGTCACGCTCAACCTCCGCCCCGTCCCGATGCGCGTGGTCCTCGACCGCGTGCTCGAGAAGATCAGCCCCGACGAGTTCAGCCGCGCCGGCTGGGCCGTGACCGACGGCGTGCTCGTCGTCGCGTCCGACGAGGCGCTCCGCCGCAACACCTTCATCCGGATCTACGACATCCAGGATCTCATCTTCGAGATCCCCGATTACACCGACGTCCCCGAACTCGATCTCGACGCCGTGCTCCAGCAGGGTCAGGGCGGCGGCGGCGGCGGCCGAGGCGTGTTCCGCGTTGAGGACGCCGACGAAATCGAGCTCACCGACGCCGAGCGCATCGATCAGATCGAAGAACTGATCACCACCAACATCGACTTCGAGGGCTGGCAGAACAACGGCGGCACCACCGGCCGGATCCAGCGCCTCAACGGCAACCTCATCATCACCAACACCGCGAAGAACCACCGCGAGATCGCGAACCTGCTCAAGCAGCTCCGCGAGATCCGGGAACTGCAGATCAACGTCGAGACCCGCTTCCTCGAAGTCGCGCAGGACTTCTTCGAGCAGATCGGCTTCGACCTCGACGTCTACTTCAACGCCCAGAACAACCAGTACGACATCACGAAGCGTCAGGAGCGCGCGTTCGGCGGCTCGGGCTTCAACAACATCACGGGCTTCGGCGACGAGATCACCTCGACGCTGCCCTCGGATCTTGTGGCCCGCCGCCAGACCGACACCGTCCAGTGGTTCATCAGCGACATCGAGCAGGCCACGGGCGAGATCGAGTACGAGTTCGGCCCGCTCAACACCTCGGTCGTCGCCCCCGACGGGCTCTCGATCGTCCCGGTGCAGAACGGCTCGCTCAACATGACCGAGTCGCTCATCAGCAGCGCGTTCGCGAGCACCATCCTCGCGGGCAACCCCGCCCTGGGCGTCGCGGGCACGTTCCTCGATGAGATCCAGGTCGACTTCCTCGTGGAAGCGACGCAGGCCGACCGGCGCAACGTCTCGCTGACCGCGCCGCGCCTCACCCTCGTCAACAACCGCTACGCGAACATCGCGGTCGGCAACCAGCGTGCGTACGTCTCCGACCTCCAGCCGGTCGTCAGCACGTCGTCCGTCGGCTTCGACCCGACCACCACCTCGCTC
>JBQLZI010000028.1:0-16137 GCA_052168195.1 Phycisphaerales bacterium | reverse complement strand
GTCCGCGGCGACTACCCCGACGCCAACGGCCGCTACGGCCCGTTCGGCGGACGCTTCGTCCCCGAAACGCTCATGCCGGCGATCACCCGGCTTGAGCACGCCGCCCGCGACGCGTTCGCCGATCCCGCCTTTCTCGACGACATCGCCGCGCAAGGGCGCGCGTGGATCGGCAGGCCGACGCCCATGTGTTTCGCGCCGAACCTCAGCGAGGCGTGGGGCGCGGACGTCTGGATCAAGCGCGAGGACCTCGCCCACACGGGCGCACACAAGATCAACAACGCCCTCGGCCAGGCCCTGCTCGCGAAGCGCATCGGCGCGACGCGCATCATCGCCGAGACCGGCGCGGGCCAGCACGGCGTCGCGACCGCCGCGGCGTGCGCGCGGGTCGGCCTGCCCTGCGTCGTCTATATGGGCGCCGAAGACGTGGAACGCCAGGCGCCGAACGTCATGCGCATGAAACGTCTCGGCGCCGAGGTTCGCGCAGTGGAGAGCGGCGACCGCACGCTCCGCGCCGCGATCGACGAGGCCCTGCGCGACTGGGTGAGCGACCCCGAGCGCACCCACTATCTTCTCGGCTCTGCGGTCGGACCCCACCCGTTCCCGTGGATCGTGCGCACGCTGCAGACCGTCGTCGGACGCGAATCGCGTGCGCAGATGCTCCGCGACGCCGGCGCCCTGCCCGACGCGGTGCTCGCCTGCGTCGGCGGCGGGAGCAACGCCATCGGCATGTTCCACCCATTCCTCGCCGACGAATCCGTGCGCATCGTCGGCGTCGAAGCCGGCGGGCGCGGCACAAAGCCCGGCGACAACAGCGCCACGATCGCCGCCGGATCGCCCGGCGTGCTCCACGGCTGCTATTCGCTGCTTCTGCAAGACGAGCACGGCCAGGTCACCGACAGCCACTCCGTGAGCGCGGGCCTTGATTACCCCGGCGTCGGGCCGGAACACGCGTTCCTGCGCTGGTGCGGACGCGTCGACTACATGAGCGCCACCGACGGCGAAGCCCTCGACGCGCTCGACGAATGCTGCCGCATGGAAGGCATCCTCCCCGCGCTCGAACCGAGCCACGCCCTCGCTGCAGCGAAGCGCATCGCGCACGAACGCCCGGGCTCGCGCGTTCTGGTCCTGCTGTCCGGCCGCGGCGACAAGGACATGCCGATCCTCGCCAAGCACCCGCCGAAAGGAGCACGCGCGTGAGCGGCGCACACACGATCAGCAGCGCGGTCCATCGCGCGCGCGACGACCGCGGCGTGGCGCTCGTCGCCTATCTCTGTGCGGGCCATCCGACCAAGGACCGCTTCCGCGCCTCACTCACGGAAGCCGCCGAGGTTGCCGACGTCGTGGAAGTCGGTGTTCCCTTCTCCGACCCGATGGCCGACGGCATGACGATCCAGGGCGCCAGCCGGACCGCGCTCGCGCAGGGCGTGACCCTGCCGTGGATCCTCGATGAACTTCGCGACGCGCGCGGCGATCTCGCGGCGCCGATCGTGCTCATGGGGTACCTCAACCCGTTCGTGCGCTTCGGTCTCGACCGGCTGGCGGCCGACGCGAACGAGGCCGGCGTGTCGGGGTTCATCGTCCCCGATCTCCCGCACGAAGAGAGCGCGGCGATCCGTGACGCACTCTTCTCGAGCGGCGTTGCGCTCATCAACATGGTCACTCCGGTCACGCCCGAGGCGCGGATGCGCACGCTCGCGGAAACAACCGGCGGGTTCCTCTACGCCGTCACCACGACGGGCGTCACGGGCGACGCGCAGTCTTCGGTCAGGAGCGATCCGCTCGCGTACCTGCGTTCCTTGCGCGATCTCGGCGATGCGCCGGTCTGCGCCGGCTTCGGCATCCGCACGCGCGAGCAGGTCGAGGCGCTGCGCGGCGTGTGCGACGGCGCGATCGTGGGCTCTGCGCTCATCGAAGCGATCGACCGGGGCGAATCGACACGGGCGTTCCTCACGGGGCTTCGGGGATGATCTCCCCTGCCTGAGCGGGCTCGGGCGGAACCGACTCCGGGAACCACCGCGGCGTGAGCGTGAAGAGCGAAACGGTGTAGAGCGTCACGAACGCGAGGAGGCCGATCCCCTCGCCGCGCGAAATACGCGAGCCGGTAAAGACGATCGGCAGCAGCGCGATCGCCAGAGCGATCATCACGAGGCCGTCGAACCACAGCACCTGCTCGCTGACCCGGGGCGGGGCGATCGTCGAGACGATCCCGAGGATGCAGCACAGATTGAAGATGTTGCTCCCGAGGATGTTGCCCACCGCGATGTCCGACTGCTTGCGCAGCGCGGCCATGACCGACGTCGCGAGTTCGGGCATCGAGGTGCCCCCGGCGACGATGGTGAGCGCGATCACCAGTTCGGAAACACCCAACGAGCGCGCGATCCCCGACGCCGAATCGATGAGCAGCCGGCTCGCGCCCGTCAGCAGCGCGAGGCCGATCACGACCAGCGTCAGATTGAACGCCGTGCTGCGCGCGAGCCGGGCCCGCAGCGACGGCTTCTCACCCGACTCGTCTCCCCCGTCCGCGAGCGACGCGATCGATTCCACCACGTCGTCGGCGTCGGCGCCTTCACGCCGCCCGACGAAGTACCCGCGGACAAGGTGCACCGCGAGCAACGCGATCAGCGCGACGCCCTCGAGCCGCGTGATCTGCTGCCCTGTGAACGCGAGGAGCCACACCAGCAGCGACAGCCCGATGACCACGAGCACCTCGACCTTCACGAGGTGGGTCTTCACGGGGGTCGGGCGGATCAGCGACGCCGCGCCCAGGATCAGCGCGATGTTGAGGATGTTCGAGCCCACCACGTTGCCGATGACGATGTCCGGCTTGTTGTCGAGCCCCGCGGCCACGCCAGTCGCGAGTTCCGGCGCGGAGGTGCCGAATCCCACAATGGTCAGCCCGATGAAGAACGACGAGACACCCAGGCGCAGCGCCAGGGCCACCGCGCCCCGGACGAGCACCTCTGCGCCCGCGGTGAGCAGGACCAGGGAGAGAATCAGCAGGACGATGTCGAGCAGCAACGCGGCCTCCGTTCGGGCGAGTGGGGCCGCATTGTAGAGACCGACCGTCTTGCCGCCCCTGCGCGATCAGTCCTGCTGTGTCGCCGCGTCCGGAGGCGGCGCGTCGGGCGGGAACCACTTCGGCGCGAGGGTGAAGAGGGTTGTGACGTAGCACGCCGCGACAACCAGCAGCGCCGCGCCCTCGGCGCGGGATATCCGCGCGCCGGAGAACAGGATCGGCAGCAGCGCGATCGCCAGCGCGACCATCACCGGCGCATCGAGCCACAGGATCTGCTGCTGCACGGAGGGCGGCGCGATGAGCGACGTGATCCCCAGGATGCCGCAAATGTTGAAAATGTTGCTGCCGAGAATGTTGCCCACCACGATGTCGGACTGCTTGCGCATCGCGGCCATGACCGAAGTCGCGAGTTCCGGGGTCGACGTGCCGCCCGCCACGATCGTGAGCGCGATGGCGAGTTCCGAGACGCCAAGCGAGCGCGCGATCCCCGAGGCGGAGCCGATGAGAAGGTCCGACGCGAACGTCAGCAGACCGAGCCCCGCCGCGATGAGCAGCAGGTTGAACCACAGCGCACGCTGGAACGCGCGCCGCGGCGCGGCCTCCACCGCCGGCTCGGCGGCGGAATGCGCGACGGTCTCCACCACGACCTCGGCGGTGGCGCCCTCGCGCTTGCCGACGAAATAGCCGCGGACGATGTGGACCGCGAGGATCGCGAGCAGCGCCGTACCCTCGACTCGCCCGATGCGCTCGCCCGTGAACGCGAGCGCCCAGCACAAGAGCGACACCGCGATCACGACCAGAATCTCCGCCTTCACGAGGCGGGTCTTGACCGGCGTGGGCGTGATGAGCGACGCGACGCCGAGGATCAGCGCGACGTTCAGGATGTTCGAGCCGACGACGTTGCCGAGATTGATGTCTGGCTTGTCGTTCAGCGCGGCGGACACGCCGGCCGCCAGTTCGGGCGTCGAGGTGCCGAACCCCACGATCGTCAGCCCGATGAAGAACGACGACACGCCGAGCCGCGTCGCGAGGACGACGGCGCCGCGGACGAGCGCTTCGGCTCCGAGGGTCAGCAGGCCGAGCGAGACGGCCAGCAGGAGAAGATTCTGAACCACGCGTGAAGATTCCCGGTGTGCGAGGGATCGGACGCGGAATGCTATCCGGCGCGAGCGGTAGAGTTGGGCATGCTCGCACGACTCGGCATTGTGGCGGTGTTCGCGGCCCTCCTCGGAATCCCGCTGTGGCTCCAGCCGGCACGCGTCGTCGAGCCGGACGCCTCCACACCCCGGCTGATCGTCATCACCCCCCACAGCGAGCAGATCCGGGCGGAGTTCGGCCGCGCCTTTGCGCTCTGGCACGAGCGGGAGTTCGGCGAGCCGGTCTACGTCGACTTCCGCGCGCCCGGAGGCACGTCGGAGATCCAGAACCTCCTCCGCGCCGAGTTCAAGGCCGCCGCCCGCGACGGGAAAGTCAGCGCCGACGGCGAGGCCCCGGATGGCGCGATGTCGTACGACCTGCTCTTCGGGGGCGGGTCGTACGAGCATGATCTCCTCAAGCGCGGCGTCGAGGTCGTCCTCCCCGACGGCGAGCGGGAAACGATCGCCATCAGCGAACCCGCTGGGTTCAGCGACCGCCAGATGGTCGAGTGGTTCGGCGACAACACGATCGGCCCCGGCCCGATCTCCGATCCCGACCAGCACTGGATCGGTTCGGCGCTCACCAGTTTTGGCATCGTCTACAACCGCGACCTGCTCCGCGCCAAGGGTCTGCCCGACCCGACCGACTGGGAGGCCCTCACCGACCATCGCTACGACGGCTGGCTTGCGCTCACCGACCCGCGGCAGAGCGGCAGCGTCACCACGACCTACGACGCGATCCTCTCGCACTACGGGTTCGACAAGGGATGGCGGGTGCTGCGCGCCATGTGCGCGAACGCGCACTCTTTCGGCGACTCGTCCCAGAAGGCCCCGATCGAGGTCAGCATGGGCGAGGCCGCCGCGGGGCTCTCGATCGGGTTCTACGGCCGGTACCAGAGCCAGTCGGTCGCGCCGCCCGGCGCGCCACCGGAATCGTCGCGCGTCGGGTTCATCGATCCCCGGGGGATGACGTACATCGACTCGGACCCGATCTCGATCATCCGCGGCGGGCCGAACCCGGTGCTCGCGCGGCGCTTCGTGGAGTTCGTGCTCAGCGATGAAGGCCAGGCGCTCTGGCAGTTCCCCGCGCGCGGGCGCGCCGACGTGGCGGACGACGCGATGGGCCCGCTCCACCACGAACTCCGCCGCATGCCCGCGAAGCCGTCGTTCTACGAGCGGTATCGCGCCAGATTTGTCGACCGCGACCTCCGGCCGTTCGAGATCGTGACCAGGACTCCCGTGCAGGGGTGGCGCAGCATGATCGCCCCGGTGATGGCGGCGTCGAGCATCGACATCCACGGGGATCAGGCCGCGGCCTGGCGGGCGATCGCGCGGGTGAGGGCCGCGGGCGCGCCCACGCAATTCGTCGAGCGCCTCGAGGATGAGTTCTACGCGATGCCGATGCACGAACTTCCCGACGGAACGCGGGTGCTCTTCAACGCCGAGAACTACGCGGCCGTGCGCGGCGACTGGCGCGATGAGGCCCGTGCCGCCGAGCACCGCATCGCGTACACCCGGTTCTTCCGCGAGCAGTACGGCACAGTCGTTGCGATGGCGCGGGACTGGCTCGACCGGAACGGCTAAGCCCGGAACACCGCGCCCAGACGCTTGCCCATCAGGATCGACGTGCCCACGAGCGTGGCCGCGAGCAGCGCCATGCCCCACACGCCGAGCGCGCTGGCGATGTTCAGTCCGTCGCCGAGACGGAATGAGAACGTGTATATCGCCTTCGTCAGCGGGTAATGGCGTTCCTGCTGCGCGAGGATGAGCGAGTCGGAGACCTCGAGCATCGCGAACGAGAACGCCAGCAATCCACCGGCTATGAGGTTCGCGCTGATGAGCGGAACGATGATCCGCGCAAAGATCCGCGCCGTGCCCGCGTTGAAGATCTTCGCCGCTTCCTCGAGTTCGACGTGGACCTGCTCAAGCCCGCTCACGGCGGCGCGCACGACGTAGGGCAATCGGCGAACGGCGTACGCGAGGATCAGCAGCGGGAACGGATTCGGGTTCTCGCCCAGGATCGAGATGTTCATGAAGCCCAGCGGGTCGCCTTCGCGGAAGGGCCAGTTGAGCGACATCGCCACGTAACCGAACGCCAGCACCAGACCCGGGACAGCGAGCGGCGCCATGACCATCGCGTCGAGGATCGAGCGACCTCTCACTTTGGTGCGCACGATCAGGTACGCCACGACGATGCCGATCGCGATGTCGAGGAACGCCGCGGCGAGCGAGAGTTTGAACGAGTTGGCCATCGACCCGAACGCCAGCGGGTGGCCGAAGGCCTTCGAGAAGTTCTCGAGCGTGAACTCCGCGGGCAGCACCGAGCGGTACCACGAGCCCGGCTCCGAGAACGCGACGAGGATCACCCCGAGGTGCGGGAGGAGCGCCAGCGCGGTGACGGCCGCGAACACCAGCGTCGCGAGCGCCGCACCGGCGGGATTCAGCCGCTTGTCTTCCGCGGCCCGGGCCGCCCGCCCCGTCGTCGCGTGCCCCGCCTTGCCCAGCGCCAGTTTGCCCACCGCGTAGAAGAGCACAGAGAGCATCAGCATCACCGCGGTCAGGGCGTAGGGCTGGGCGGAGGCGTTGATCTCCTTGATTCCCCGGAAAATCTGCACGCTGGTGATCGCGTAGTAGTCGAAGATCAGCGGCGTGCCGAGCTCCGTGAACGACCAGATGAAGACGATCGCCCCGCCCGCGAAGAGCCCGGGACGGATGAGCGGCAGCAGGATGCGCAGCATCCGCTGACGCAGGGGCGCTCCGGTGATCGCCGCCGCCTCGTCGAGCGCCGGGTCGATGTTCGCCAGCGTCGCCGTCACGTTGAGATAGATGATGGGGTAGAGGTGGAGCGCCAGCGCGATGGCCACGCCCCAGAATGGCGCGGCGCCCAGGATGTCCCACTCCGTGTCCAGCGCGGTGTTCAGCGCCCCGTAGCGCCCGAGCAGCGCCTTCAGGCCGATGGCCCCCACAAATGGCGGCATGATGAGCGGCACGAGCACCGCGGCGTTCCAGAGTTTGCGGAACGGGAACGCGTATCGAACCGAGACCATCGCGAGCGGCGCGCCGATCAGCACGCTCAGCGTCGTGGACACGACGGCCAGACCGAGTGCGTTCATCAAACCTTCACGAAGCACGGGATCGCGGAAGACCAGCGCGACGTGGCGGAGCGTAAACCCGTCACCCGAAACGGGGTCCTCGACGAAGCCGCCGCGCACCGTCAGCCACACGGGCACGACGAGGAACACGCCGAGCAGCGCGAGGAGCGCGACAAGAAGCACTTGCTGGGCGAAAGCGGTGGAGCGCATTGGTGCGGATCGAAGAGCGACGCGTATCTGTGGCGATCCAAGGCAGGATCTCAACCCCGCGCGCCGTCTTCACCAGAAATAAACACTCGGTCGGTGGGCGGCACTCTATCGTCTGCCCACAACGGACGCGGTCGTCAGCGTGTGCGCGTCGCGTTGCTTGCACTCTCGCTGCGCACGCGCTGCCTCCGGTGTGGTCGGATTCGTTCCCCGATCGCCGCGAGGTCACACTGGCCGCCGAGTCCAGATCGACCCTTTGTGCGCAAAGTCCGCCGGCTCATCGCGGCGACGGATGGTGTCAGAACAAACATGCCCAAGGCCGCCAAGATCGCGATCATCGTCGTTGGACTCCTCGTTGGGCTCGGCGCTACCGGCTGGTTTCTGCTGTCGCGCGACTCGAACCCGCTTCCCTCGGGCCAACTACTCGTGCATGTGCAGACGGGGGAGGTGAAGTCGGTGAAACGAGAAAGCCTCCGCCTGCTCCCGGCGCCCGATGACGATGGGAACCGGTTGTGGTACCCGGCGATCCGCGAAGGCGGGCGCGTGTACGTCATCGAACGCTACCAGGGCTACCTCGTTGATCAGTTGCAGGGCCGATCGGATCTGCAGGTGAACTTCGAGACCTTTGAAGTCGCCAAGTAAACGCTGTTTTTGCTTCACAATCACTGCGAAGGAATCGGATGTGAACAAGCCCGCTGGACCGTTAGCCCGGAACGCGAACACCGGCCCAGGATTTACGCTCATCGAGCTGTTGGTCGTGGTCTCGATCATCTCGCTGCTCATCGGCATCCTGCTGCCGACCTTGGGCAATGCGCTGTCGCAGGCCCGAGGACTCGTCTGCGCGACGACGCAGAAGGGTTTGATGGACGGCATGATCGGGTGGTCGCTCGAAAACCGCGATCAGATCCCGGGCGCGTCGAGCGCGTCGGCCGGTCTTCTCCGCGCCGGCGGCGACCCGCTCCGCACCGCGAACTCCGACCCGTCGATCCCGGTGCAGGCAACAGACTGGATGACGCCGTCGCTGAACGCGGACGACCTGCCCGTTTCACGCTCGCAGCGGTTTCTGCACCTGCTCCGCGAGTTTCGCTGCCCCGAGATGAACACTCGGACCATCCCGTATCCCGACGGCGACAGCGGCGTCGACGAAGCGATCGATCTCATACAGCGCAGCGGCGAAGAGGTCTTCGGCACGAGTTACCTGATGTCGTGCGCGTGGCAGTCCACATCCGGTGATCCCAGATACGCGATTGTCGGGGAGTTTCCGAATCAGCGGAACGACATCCAGACCATCGGCGAAAACTCGAACGAAGAAGCTCGGATCAAACTGCCTCGGGGATTCTCGCCGAAACTCACCCTCATCGGCAACCCCGCATCGAAGGGCGGATTCGCGGACGGCTTCCGGTACGTGGAAGCCCAGAGTCTTGCGACCGACGTAGACCTGTCCCACCTCGCCTACTCGCTCAGCCCTCACTACAGCACCTTCACCGAGTCGTTCAGCTACGTGGAGAGCACGGCCTACGGCGAAGGGCGAGGCGGCGTGAACAAGAAGCTGAGCTTCCGTCACAGCGAGGGCGTGAACACCGCGTTCTTCGACGGACATGTCGGCTCGATGAAGGAAAAGGAGTTCCGTGATCCTTCGTACTGGTATCCCACGGGCTCCGAGTTCATCGGCGGAACCATCCATCCGGAGGCCCTGAACTACTACCAGCCCGGCGACATCATCAACTGATTCACCCGGACCCGAGTGATGACCGTGGGCATCGTGAACCACCGGTCTGATACGCAGAGATTTCAGCATAAAAAGCAACCTGGAGAGAGGTGCAGAGATGATTCAGAAGACCAGCATCGCCGCCGTCGCGCTCGCCGCGATCGCCGGAACCGCGTTCGCCGTCGATTACGATCCGACCGGATTCGCGGGCCAGTTCGTGCAAAACCGCAACGCCGACGTGGTGCGCGGCATGGGCGGCTCGTTCGCGCCCTCGCTCGTGTACGTGCCCGTCATCCTCGATGAGGACGACGGCCTGTTCAACAGCCCCGCGGTGCAGAACAACGCCGCGCTGAACAACACCCCCTTCGGCGTGTGGACCACCTTCGGCTCGGGCGCGGCCCAGCCCCCCGTCCGCGTCGTGGGCGCGTTCGGCACCACCGACGCCAGCAACCCTGCCGGCGGCTCCAACGACGTCTTCCTGTCCGAAGGACCCACTGGCGCGAGCAACACCATCGGCGCGCTTGTTCGCGACGGCACGCTCGTCTACCGCGCCAACTTCAACTCGGGCGTCAACCAAAACAACCTCGAAGTCCGCAACATCATGTGGCCCATGAACACGGCCTCTCCCACCACCGGAAGCCCCACACGCGTCTTCGGCGCGTTCTCGGGCATCGACGGCGTGGCGGGCGGCGACGTGTTCCTCGGCACTCCCGGCGCCACGCGGTTCAACAACGATCTCTTCTCCGGCGTGACCACGTTCAACGGCGGCACCCCCACCGTGCTCACCGGCGTGAACGTCTACGTCAACCTCGGCAATGACCCGCTCGCGCCCGTCGACGTCTGGGAAGCCGACGACGTGCCTCTCCCCACCCTGCCCGGCCCCACTCCCGTCACGGGCGAGGTTCGTCAGACCCAGCCCGGCGTGCAGACCGTCAACCTGCCCAACGGCGAGCAGGCCGTGTACACGGTGTTCGGCGTCGGCTTCAGCGTGTCGTCGTCGGGCGCGCCGTTCTCCAGCGGTTCTGCCCGCCCCATCTACTTCATCGTCGATGAGGTCAACGGCGACAACTTCGCCGACGGCTTCGCGTTCATCGACGCCGACGGCGACAACGACCTCAACATCGCCAACCCCGACGTCCGCTTCGTCGATCACCAGGCCACCGGCGGCGGCACCAGCGTCTTTGCGGGCCGTCAGTTCGACATGAACTCGCGCGGGCAGGTCGTCGCGGTGTTCGAGGACCGCGGCATCACCCCGCGCGCCTACGAGATCCGCCTCTTCAACCCGATCTTCTCCGCCGCCGGCGACGCGATCACCGGCTACGAGGCGCCGATCACCATCGCGCGCAGCGGTCAGGACGGCATCGTGGAGGATCTCCAGACCGTCGCGGGCACGCCCCCCGCGCCCGCCTTCCTGCTGCCGTTCAGCGGCGTCGCGCTCGATGAGGCCGGCCGCGTCGCGTTCGTCGCGGTCACCGAGAAGTTCGAGACTCCCGCGCCCGGCGGCCTGATCCGCCTCCAGAACTCCACGAACGATCTCTTCGTGTGGGAGCCGTGCACCGAGACGCTGCACAGCGTGCTCAAGGGCGGGCAGAGCGGCGACACCCTCATGACCGTTCCGGGCAACGTCGGCCTTTCGCTCGGCGTCTTCCCGGTCGATCAGGCCAGCGACGGTTTCACCGGCGCCGGCTTCTCCGACGTCGGCGGCCACCTCGTTGTGGCGTTCCGCAACAACGCTGACGAGGGCGGCGTCGACCGCGACACCGACGGCCTGCAGGACAAGGGCGGCTCGCTGCGCCCCGGCCTGGCCAACGAGGCCTCCGTCCGCGGCATCGTCACGCTCACCCTCGGCGAGTTCATCAAGGACTGCCCGACCGACACCAACAACGACGGCTCGACCAACTTCGCCGACCTCAACACCATCCTGTCGAACTTCGGCGTCAGCGGCGCCTCGGTGCAGTGCCTCGACACCAACGGCGACGGGACGATCAACTTCGCCGACCTCAACGCGGTGCTCTCCGCGTTCGGCCAGCCCTGCATGTGATTCCCCGGCCCGCTGACCGCGGGCGATGCATCCACCCATCCTCGGGCGCGGGCGAAAGCCCCCGCCCGATCTTCGTTCCGGGCGCCGACACTTCCCCACGCGCCACGCCGCGCGCACTAAGGACCAAACGATGCCGACCCGCCGCTTCGTGCTCTCGCTCCTCGCCGCGTTGCTCCCGGCGTGCGCCCTTGCCGGCGACTTTATCCCCGTGCGCCTCGCCACGCTGAACGTGCGCGAGGGCCTCGGCGCCCCTACCGATTTCACCGCGCAGCAGACCGGGCTGTTCCTGACCACGAACGACCTCGACGGGGACGGCCCGAACCGCGGGCTGAACCCGGACATCGTCGCGCTGCAGGAGTGCCGCTCCACCGCAGACCTCGAGGCGTTCCGCGACGAGTACCTGCCGGGCTACCAGTTCGTCCGCATCCCGTTCGGCGACGCGGGAGGCAACTTCCAGGCGTACTTCATCCGCCCTGACTTCGTGATCCTCGACACGGATTCGTACTCGATCGGCGAGCCGCGCCCGATGTTCCGCGTCACGCTCGACATCCCGGGCGCCGAACGGCTGCTGACGGTGTACAACGCGCACTTCAAGGCGTTCGGCGACTCGTCGAGCCAGGCGCAGCGCCGCGAGAACGCGGACGAGTCGGGCATCGAGGTGTGGCGCGACCGCAACCAGGGGCTGGATCTCGACGACAACATCACCCGCGAGACCGAGCCGGGCAACCAGATCTATCTGGGCGACCTGAACAGCAACAACAACTTCGACGGCACGCTCGACGGGCTCTTCACGAGCGTGATCAACGGCCAGCCTACCGGCCTGATGAATCTGCCGGTCGAGACCCTCGCGGGGCGGAACGACAACGGCTCGCCGCGCATCGCGACCTTTCCCGGCAGCAGTTCGCGTCTCGATTACATCTGCCTTGACGACGAACTGGCGATGCGGTTCGACGCGGACCAGAGCGGCGCGCTGAGCCAGACGGAGATCAACGCGATGGGATTCGTCTACTACTCACAGGAAGACCCGTCGCTCTCGAACGGCTCGAGCAGCGCGACGTCGTTCGCGTCGGACCATCGCCCGGTGGTGTTTGATGTACTGCTGGCCGCCGAGGCGACGCCGGTGTGCCCGGGCGACAGCAACGGCGACAACCTCGTGAACTTCGTCGATCTCAATACCGTGCTCGCCGACTTCGGCGCCATCGGCCAGCCCGGCGACTTCGCGGGCGACGTCAACGGCGACGGCGTGGTGAACTTCTCCGACCTCAACGAGGTGCTGGCGAACTTTGGCGGCGAATGCTGAACGTTCGAGCGGCCATCGTGGTCGGCGCCGTGATCCTCAGCGGCCACGCGAGGGCGCAGGACGACGCTCCATGGGCGCCCGCGAAGGCGCAGGGCGCCATCCGCGTCGCGACCTTCAACGTGTGGGACTATCCCTTCGTGATGGGGGACGCCTCCCGGCATGAGCGGCTCGCGTCGGTCGTGCGCGAACTCCGCCCGGACGTGATCCTGCTGAACGAACTGGCGTTCAACCGCGCGCTGATCGGATCGCCCGGCGAAGCGGAGTACGGGGACATCGACGCGCGCGTGTTCGCGACCCAGGTGGGCAAGTTCGGCGGGCCGAGGTACGAGGCGTTCGCCGCCCCGGTGAACACGGGGATTCCCAGCGGTTTCGACCTCAACAACGACGGCAAGGTCGTTGTCGAGCCCGGTTCACGCGGGTACGGCGAGGATTGCTTCGGCTACGGCGAGTTTCCCGGGCAGTACGGGATGGCGCTACTTGTGCGCAAAGACGTCGGCAGGATCGATCGCGACAGCGTGCGCACGTTCCGCGAATTCCTGTGGAAGGACATGCCCGGCGCGCTGCTGCCCGAGGGGTGGTACTCCGACGAGGCACTCGCGGCGCTGCGGCTCTCGAGCAAGAGTCACTGGGACATCCCTGTGGTTCTGCGCGACGGCACGGTCCTGCACATCCTCGCGAGCCATCCGACGCCGCCGGTGTTCGACGGGCCAGAGGACCGCAACGGTCGGCGAAACCACGACGAGATCCGCCTCTGGGCGGACTACATCTCGGGCGGCGAACGAGGGCGGTACATCGTTGATGACCAGGGAATGCGCGGCGGGCTCGACGGGGACGCGCTGTTTGTCATCGTGGGCGACATGAACGCGGACCCGAACGACGGCGACGGGCGGGGCGCGATCCGGCAACTGCTCGGGCACCCGCGCGTTCTCGCCAACGAGCCGCGGGCCACGGGCGAGCGGGCCACGCTCAACGAGAAACCTGATGAGGAGCGGCTGCGCGTGCCCGTCGAGCCCACGGACACCGCGCTGTTCGGGCTGCGCGCCGATTACGTGCTCCCGAGCGCGGGGTTCGAGGTCGTGCGGACCGGGATGGTGCGCGAGGAGTCGCCGGAGATCACGAAACTCGCCGATGGCTTCCCGACCGAGCCGTGGTGGATGCCGCTGTTCCCGAGCGATCACTTCCCCGTATACGTTGATGTTCGGATTTCCCGGAAGGACTGACGCGATGAAGGCGATGCGATTCCTGGCTGTGCTCTCGATCGGCGCCGCGTTCACGGCTTGCGGCGCGTGCGCACATACAACCACCTCATCAGCCCCCGGCGCCCCCGGCGCCCCCGCTGCCCCCGCCGGCGTGAAGCGTGTCGGCGAGGTCGAGGCGCGGCCGAAGACGCCCGGAGCGATCCGGCTGGCGACGTACAACATCGAGAACCTGTTCGACGAGCGCGCGGGGGGCGTCAAGCCGGGCGTTGAGGCCGACGCGATGCCGCACAAACCTGCGGAGCACAAACGCGAGGTCGCGAACGCGATCCGCGCGATCGACGCGGACGTGCTCGCGCTGCAGGAGATCGGCTCGCTTGAGGCGCTGCTGTGGTTCCGCGACGAGCACCTGCAGGGCATGGGCTACGAGCATGTCGCGTCGCTTGATTCGGGCGACGCACGCGGCATCGAGCAGGCGGTGCTGAGCCGCTTCCCGATCGTTGAGGCGCGAGTCTTCCCGCATTTGCCGCTGGGAGGCGTGCACCCGGAGAAGTACGGCGATCAGGAGAACTGGTACGCGGGCGAGCCGCTGATGGGGCGGCGCTCGCCGCTGCTCGCGACGGTCGAGATCCCGATGGCCGCGTTTGGACGCCGGGGCGATGCGCCGTACACGCTCGACCTGCTGGTCGTGCACCACAAGAGCGGGCGGTGGAATGACTACTGGCGCACGGCGGAGGCGAAGAAGTTCGTGGAGATCGCGAGCCGCGAAGGGGCGGATGCGCCGTTCGCGGTGCTCGGCGACTTCAACGCGCAGATGAACGAGAACCCCCTGCGCGTCTACCGCGAGGCCGGCTTCGAGGACGTGTTCCGGTGGTCGGAGCGTTCGGCGTCGACCCTGACGCACGCGAGCGAGCGGGCGATCGACTTCATCCTGGTCAACGGCGCACTGCGGAAGGACATCGTGGACAACAGCGGGTTCGTGTACGCGACGCCGCTGCTCCCGCCGGAAGCCGACTGGCGGACGACGCCCGAACCGAAGGGGTACGCGGCGGACCACATGCCGGTGGTGGTGGACATCAAGCCGCGGTGACGTTGTTCACGGGCGTTCGAGGCGTTTGAAGCCGAGCACGCCGAGCGCGAAGCAGATCACGCCGAAACCCAGAAGCATGGCGCAGGGCGCGAGCATCTGGCTTGGCGTGAAGCCGCGCCAGATGGCGCCCTCCATCGCGCGGATGGCCCAGTTGACGGGGCTGACGCCCGAGGCGTGCTGCATCCACCCGGGCATGACGAAGAGCGGGATCATCCCGCCGCCGAGCATGGCGAGGATGAGCAGGATGGCCCAGCCGAAGCCGCCGGCCGCGGTTTCGGTGCGCGCGAGCACCGCGAGGAGCATCATCATGCCGCAGAAACACGTCGCCGCGGACAGGATGGCGACGGCGAGAAGCAGCGGCGCCTGCGGCCGGACGGCGAAGAAGAGTTCGCCGATCACGAGCAGCATGGCCATGACGATGAGCATGGTGAGGAAGCACGCGAGGGCTTTGGAGAGCAGCAGCGTCGCGGTGGAGACGGGCGCGATGCGCAGGCGCGTGAGTGTGCCTTTCGTGCGCTCGGTGACGAGCGACATCGCGAAACCGTAACACGAGCCGAGGATGCCCCAGATCATCGCCTGGGGGAAGGTGACCTCGAAGGCGTTGCTCGGGCGGTTGGACCGCTGGCGGCGGAGTTCGACCTTCTCGACGGCGATGGGCGTCCAACCGCCGGCCGTTGTTGCTTCTTCCGCGTCAGCGTCGTCCTGGATCGGGAAGTCCTGCTGCTGCTCGATCTGCTCGGCGAGGCCCACGGAGGAATCCATCATGGTCTCGAACGCGGCGCGGAGCGCGGGAGGGAGGTTGTTGTCGGCGAGCGCGGCGCGGGCGTTGGCCGTGCGCTCGCGCATGCGGTCGGCGTCCTGGAAGTCGGCCTGCATGGCGATGAAGGAGACCTCCATGAGCGCGCCCTGGAGCACCGCGCCCGCGGCGGCCCGGGAGGGATCGACGGCGAGTTCGATCGTGGGCGACTGGCCGACGAAGAGGTTGGACGATGTTGCGCCGAATCCTTCGGGGACGATGATGGCGGCGGAACGGTTGCCCGCGAGCACTTCGGCGCGGGCGGCGTCGGCGGAGTCGATCGGGTCAACGGCGACCATGCTGTGCGCGTCGAGCCGGTCGATGAAGTCACGGGACTCGGGGGTCGCGTCGAGGTCGGCGACGTAGATGCGGATCTCGTTCGAGCCGCCGCCCGGGCTCGGCCCGGCGAACACGTAGCCGAAGAAGACGCCGATGATGAGGGGGAAGAAGAACGTGAAGAAGAACCCCACGCGGTCGCGGAGGAGGAGACGGAGGTCTTTGGCGGCGAGGGCGATGACCTGGCGCATCAGTCGCGGAGACTCCGTCCGGTGAGCG